>JAFMCH010000010.1 GCA_017857875.1 Actinomycetota bacterium
TATTTGCCTACGCCCGCCCCGGTTACGTTCGTGATCACAAGGCGGACTCGTCCAAGGTCAGATAGGGGTTCACTCAGCCGCAACGCTTGTGGAAAGGGAAGCGGTGGCCCGCATGCGAAAGCGGTTTTCCACGCACGACACCGTTGTAGGGAACGCCTGGTCATGTCGCATAAAGTTGCGGCTGAGTCAGATTGCCCAGCATATTCTTCGGTTGACCTACCTCATGACGATGCGCTCGGACTGCACTGAGCCGTCGATAGTCGCGAAATAGACGTGAATCTTCTTGCCGGTCCTTCGCTGCCAGGCGAAGGACCCATCGTCAGCGATCGAGCGACGCGCAACGCCCCGGCTATAGGACGTCTGGCCCGAGAGCTTGACCCAGGGAGCCACGGTCATTGAATTCATACCGGTGGTGACACCACTTACCCGAACCCCGGGCCGGCCGGATACCTCAGACCTCGAACCGGTGATCAGGATCGAGGGTTCGCCTGTAGGTGTCACCGGATCGGGCACGACTGCTACCGCACCCCAGCCCGCACCATTGAGGGCTCGGACTGACACACGATACGACTGCTGGGCGGTGAGCCCATCAATGGCGCAGTTCATTTGTGGAGCCACAGTAAGACAGGAGGAATTTCCCGGAGATGCAATAGCTTGGTAGTGCGTGATTTCGTAGGTGCCAGGCGATGCAGACGCCTGCCAGGACACTGTCACGCTATTCACTCCTGACTCCACGACAACGTCACTCGGTGCAGAGGGCGGCACTGCCGGGACGGGTGGAGGAGTCGGTGCGGGAGTCGGTGGCACCCCGCCTGAGCCCACCAGCGCAGCCACGGAATCACTTCCGACGGCAATGCGAGAGTATGTGTCACCGCCGGCAACCATTACGGGAGTATCGCTGTCGATAATGGTGCCATCACCTAATTGGCCATTGCTGTTGCTGCCCCAGCAATACGCCGCACCACTTAATGCCACGCCACAAGCGTGATAACCACCCCCCATGCTGACCGCCGAATAGGACAACGCTGCACCACCAGCAGGCCCAACGACGGAAACTGGAACCGATGCGTTGGTCGTGGCATCGTTACCCAATTGACCTTCGGTTCCACGACCCCAGCAGTACGCCGCACCCGTTGTGGCCAAGCCACAGTATGCGAAACGGCCCGCCTCAATCGAAGTAAAGGTCAAGGCTGCGCCGCCTGCAGGAGCAGACACCACGACGGGAAATACGCTATTTACAGTGCCCGCGTCACCGAGTTGACCTTCGCCACCACGACCCCAGCAGTAGGCCGCGCCATCGGTAGCAACCCCACACGTGGAGAACCTGCCCAGGGCAAGGCTGGCGAAGGCCAACGCAGCACCGCCACCCGGCCCCAAAACAGCAGTGGGGCTTGTGACATCACCGGTACCCGTACCTAGTTGACCATTGTTGTTCGTACCCCAGCAGTATGCAGCCCCGGTCGATGTAAGGGCACAGGTGTGATAGCTGCCGGTATGAATACTTGCGAAGGCCGCCGGTGGTCCAATGACCGCAAGGGGAGTGGAGGAATCTGTCTTCGTTCCATCACCCAGCTGGCCCTGCTGGTTGTAGCCCCAGCAATACGCCGCGCCAGCGACATCTAACGCGCAGGTGTGTTGGCCAGTCTGGATACTGGTAAATGACATGGGTGACCCGCCGCCAACGCCTAGTACCGCTGTAGGCAGGGATTGGTCAATCGTTGTGTTGTTACCGAGCTGACCCCTACTGTTTCGGCCCCAGCAATATGCGGTGCCAGTCGATAACAGGCCGCAAACCGTAGTTCCACTAGCAGCGATCTTTGTGAATGCTAAGGCTGCCGCACCGCCTGGACCAAGCGCCGGCGTTGGCAACGAGTCATCGATCAGTGTGCCGTTGCCGAACTGGCCGTTAGAGTTAAGCCCCCACGACGCCACCTCATTAACACCGACCGAGGCAATGCCTGGATTACTCGCAGCGGAAGCCGTGGACTGCAAGAGAAAGCCAACGAGTGCCAGCGGGGCCAAGACAGCAATAAAAAACTTGGTTGGGGGGACCATGCAACAAGCCAACCACACCGTGGAAAGGTGCAGTCAAAACTTCACATCTGTGACAAACCCGCACCGTCGGTCAGCGGCTGCCCCAACCCTCAATCAAGGAAATTGCTGGGCGCCGCAGGTGCTCTGCTACGAGGAAACTCCGCGGTGAGCACTGTTCGTCCATCGGCGACGTATCGAACCCACGAACCCGAAAGTGTGCGACACCACGTGTCAATGAGGGTCGAGCCAAAGCCGGTGATGGCCGGCAGATCCATCCCCACACCGTCGTCAGTAATCGACACGTTTACCGATTCGGTGTCGCTAGAGACGCTGATCTGTACCGCATCAGCGACGCCGTGACTTACCGAATTCATCAACGCCTGCTCAGAAATGCGATACACACCTAAAGCAAGTTGCGGTTCAGGACGAAAGTCCAGGTTGAGAAGTACCGAAATGTCAACGGCTGGGCGGTACACATCGGCGAGTTCATTGAGAACAGCTTCTAGATCAAGTTCGGACACATTCGGACTCAACGCTCGAACCGCCCGACGCACATCAATCGCACGCAGTTGCTCCAACTCACTAATCACCTGTGCCACGTCGGCGGCTGATTGCGCATTTGATGCCTCCGCAGACCTGCGAAGTCGCAGGCACGCCGCGAGTAGACCACCTTGCACTCGGTCGTGAAGAAGAGCTGCAACGGAGCGACGGATTTCTTCATCTGCCTGCAGCAATGCCTCGCTTTGTTGCTCCACCAAGGCCAGTGCCCGCTGTGTTGCGCTCACCTGTTGGCCTAACCTTCGCTCAAGGACGCCAAGCACTGTCTGAACCAGGCAGATCAGAACAAACACGCGTATAACGAAGACTCCGAACTCATTGGCCAGCGAGACGCCCTCGTAGTCGATGAGGACCCCTTGGAAGACACGACTCAGCACTGCCAGGTTGGCGGCGACCAGGATCGTGGCGAAGTAACCCACGTAGCCTCGCGAAAAACTTGATAACCAGCGCCTGGAGAACCACAGCACGCTTGCGCTCACGAAGCCAAAGACGAGGGAGTCTAGAACGAAAAAAACGAACGCATCAGCGGTCAGACGGTGTAGCTGGGCCGCCATAGAGATTGTGGAGAGCACCACTAAAACAGGAATCGGGTACATGGGCCACGGGCCCACGTACTGCCACCAACGCAACCTATCGCCCGTCACCAGCATCGTCATCGCGAATCAACTCTAGATAGGCCAGGATCGCTCGGGTACGCAGGTCGTCAATTGCCCCGGCATCGGGCACGAGGGTTCGATAACTGCGAGACAGATCTTGACGCACCGCATCTGGCGAGAGATGAAGCCGCCGGGCTATCTCTGGTGTCTTGATGCCGGCAGCGGCCATCCCGATCACGGCCCGCTGACGCATGGAAAGTGACTCGAGAGGTGATTCGGCGTCATCGAGGTTTTGTGTGTCGTCACCAATCGCCATGTTGGACTCACCTCGAGCGGTGCTCCGCAACAGAGCCGCCACCTCGCGTATATCCATAGCGCCAGATTTTTCTAGCGTCGCCCAGCCCACCAGGGCACGACGTGGCACGGCTCGGGCGACAGTGTCGAGTCGATATTGAGAATGAATAACGATGCCGATATTTTCATTCAACGATCGCAGCGCAAGACCGAGATCAATCCCGTTCATTTGCGTTGTACCAAGGGCAAGATCAAGCAGCGCAACATCAGCGGTAGCCACGAGACGATCGTCTAGAACCTCGTGGGCCATACCCGTGGCCACGATAATTTCTAACTCGGGTCGGGACTCCAACAGTTGGGTCATGATGCCGCGCAACGCCGGATCGTTCTCCACGTAGATCACCCGAGTCGCGCGCACATCCCACCCTGACACACATTGCACCACCGTGGTTGAACCCTCACACCTGTGACAATTTCCGTGTCAGTTTCTGTATCAGCGCCCCGCCACGATGACCCGGGCTGACCGTGTCGATCCATCCTCGCTCCGAAAATACACATAGGTCTTCTTCCCGGTTTTGCGTTGCCAAGTGAAAGCACCATCGGAACCAATGACCCGCGAGGCCACTCCCTGGGTATAAGAACTCTGACCCTGCAACTTCACCCAGGGGCGCACCACGATGCCCGCGACAATGCCTACCGAAGATCCCGCGACGATGACGGTGCGACCGTCGCGAGTTCCGGTAATCGTCATCGTTGCCACATTAACCGGATCAGGAATGACGGGTCCATCAGCGGCTGAAGGTATTCCCCAACCGGCTCCATTCAACGCACTCACCGACACCGTGTACGACGCACCAGGGACAAGCCCGGTGATATCGCACCCCATGACACCCGCCCCCACCACACAACCGCTCCCGCCCGGGCTGGAGATGACTCGGTAGTTCGTGATTGGGAACGAACCCGACGACTCAGGTGCCGTCCACGTCACCGCGATGCGCCCATCGCCTGGCTCAGCGACCACATTTTCAGGGGCTGAGGGCACAAACACCGGACTTGGATCTGGCGTTGGCGCAGGCGTTGGACCTGGTGGTGTGGGTGAGGGCGAAGGAGAGGGTGAGGCTACCGGGCCGAGCCACCCCAGGAAAACATCACTTTTGCCGGCCACGGTCAGAATTATCGAATCATCTGTTGTTGGGCCGGTGGGAAACATGGCCGGACCCTTGACGTAGCCGGTGACCAGGATGGTGTCGTCGGAGTTAACGGCCACCCCCTGCCCCGCGTCACCCCCGCTACCGCCCGTACCGGCCCGCTGGGCCCACGCAAACGTTGAATCATCCCGATACAAGCCGGACACGAATACGTCTCGGGCTCCTGCTGAGGTCAACGTGATCGAGTCATCCGGTGCCGCTCGGCCGGTGGGAAAGGACGCCGAGGTAGAGAAGTAGCCGGTCAAAATAATCATGTCATTGGAGTCAATCGCGACTGAACCGACGGCATCTGACCCACTGCCACCGGCACTTTGGGCCCACGTAAACGTGGACTCACCCGGGGCCAATTCAGCCACGAAGATCTCCCGGCCATCGCCGGTGAGGGTAATCGAATCATCTGGAGCTGCACCGCCGGTGGGAAACGTAGCCGAAGTCGTGAAGTATCCGCCCACGATCACTCGGTCATCTGACGTAACAGAGACGGACGCTCCCTCAGATCTGTTGGTGCCACCGGCACGTTGCGCCCATTCGAAAGTAGATTCTCCCTTAGGTATCGCCGCTACGAACGCCTCGCGGTCACCGGGTGAAGTTAAGGTAATCGAATCATCAGAAGTAGGGAATGTTGCGCTACCGGTGAAATCACCGGTAACGAGGATGGTGTCATCAGAAGTCACCGCTACCGATTGGCCCCGACCCGAACCGGTGCCACCGGTGGCCTGCGCCCACGCGAATGTGGAGTCATCCTTAGCCAGTGCAGCTACGAATAGTTCGGGTACAGAAGCGGTCCCCACGGTGATGGAATCATCAGCCGTGGGAAAGGTCGCGGTATCACCAATCTGGCCAGTGATTACCACGGTGTCATCGGAGGTCACCGCCATCGCCAAGCCCAAGTCACCACCACTGCTACCAGCGCGCTGCGCCCACGCGAACGTGGAGTCATCCTTAGCCAGCGCGGCTACAAAAATTTCACTGCCGCCCTCCCCGACCAAGGTAATCGAATCATCGGCGGTGGGAAAAGTCGCTGTCCCAGTAAAAAATCCACTAATGAACACCGTGTCGTCAGACGTCACCACAACTGCCCTGCCGTCATCGTTGCCGCTGCCACCGGCGCGCTGCGCCCAGGCAAATGTTGAGTCATCCTTAGACAGCGCCGCAACAAAGATTTCGCGACCGGTTCCGGTCAACGTGATCGAGTCATCCGGTGCCGCACGCCCGGTAGGAAACGTCATTGACCCGTCGAAATAACCGGTTACCAGCACCGTGTCATCTGAGGTTGTCGCCACCGCCCAGCCAAAATCATCGTTGCTGCCACTGCCGCCGACGCCGACAGCCTGATCCCAATACACATCCACTGTCTCCGACGCCGCTCGAGGAGCCACCTCCGCAGCGGAGGACGCTGAATTCAGCGCCAGACCGACAAGGCCAAGGGGAGCGAGCACAGCAAAGATACGTACTATCCGGGGGGATAACATGACGCAACCTAATCAGGGACCTGTCTCCCGCGCCGAATCTGTCACATCTGTGACACCTCCCTCTGAACCCATCACGGGCCGCAAAAATTTTCGCGGTGAGTTCAGTCAGGCAGATTGCCAGCCAGTACAGATATCCAGGCTGCCTCTCACAAGCGTCCGAAGAGGTCGATGTCCTCCCGCAAGCATTCGATATCAATATCAGAGACCGTTCTTCGTGTTTGGGCAATAGCGTGCAGGTAGTCCTGGGTGGACGCACCAACCAATTCAGCCGAGTCACCACTACTCATCTCACGCTCGAAAGACGCCTGGGCGGCTGACCGTGAGGCAAACTCAATATCTGCCGGGGTGAAATGCTCAGAGGCGTCGACGAGTGCTGCGATGGCGACGTCTGCGCGCGAGGACCGCGACACAAACGACTCCCAAATCGCAGCTCGCGCCGTCGCATCAGGCGGACCGATGGGAATCACATAGTCAAAGCGCCCGGGACGCAAGAATGCCTGATCGAGTGTGCGCACGGAATTGGTCGCGCATACCAGTAGGCGCGTGTCATGTTGACGAAAGGCCGGGATGATCTTGAGCAGTTCGTTGGTCACGCCATGGGCTGGGCTCTTTCCAAAACCTTCGCGCACCGATGCGATCTCCTCTACCTCGTCGATGAACACAAGGACTTTTTCCAGGTCGTCGATCATGGCGAAGGTCTCGTGCAGTGCTTGCGCCAATCCACCAGATTCAGATGTCAGCCTCGAGGGGAATATTTCTACGAACGGCCAGGCCAGGCGTGACGCGATGGCGCGGGCAAACGTCGTCTTGCCTGTTCCGGGAGGCCCGAACAACACGATGGCATGGGGCGGAAGCACGCCATGTGCGGCTGCCCGCTCGGGGTGACTGAGCGGCATAACAACGCGTTTATCGATGATGTCCTTTTCTTCGTGCATGCCGGCAAGGCGTTGCCATAGATCACGAGAGAGCACTCGACCACCGAGGGCGCTCAGGGTTGTGGCTTCACCAGGCGTGAGTGCCTCCCGCTTTTCCCAATACGCAGCGGCCTCGTGGCGCACATATCCAGCCCTAGCAAGACCTTCAGACATCTGCTCTTCCTGTGAAAGCAAATAGGAGATAGTCGCTACCCCTTCGTTTACCAGCCTCTCCTCGAGGTGGGTGAGCAGCGCTGACGGCACACCCTCGCCGCGATGCGTGGAAGTAACGGCGACACGCATCACCCAGGCACGTGAACCAGATGCATTCGCGAGTGCCGCACCCACCACCGTGTCCTGATGCACCGCCACAACAGCAGGGGCTCCCGCACGTAAGGCAACGATGCACTCGGCAATCGAGAACACCGAAGCCATGCCAGGTGTGACTTCCAAGAGATGAACGACCGGCTCAAGGTCACTATCGTGGTAATTCCTCACAATGAACGACATACGGCGAACCTCCCCTGAACCCTTCCGGGTGACGCCCTTGACGCTAGTGCCAGATCAACCTATGTGCCCGCCGGGAACCACGGTGCGCACACAGGTAGGTCAAATAGCGGGATGTCGGTGCTAAAACACGGCCTCGTCTAGGTTGACGTACAGGTTGTCTTGAGCCGCGAGCACATCAAACATTGCGTCCACCTTCGGCAATTCACGTGTGAAGAAATATTCCGCGGCAAGGCGTTTACCGGCATAGAAATCATCGTCACCGGTCGCGGCCAATTCGACATCAAGCCACAACCAGGCAACGACCACATGACCCACAGCTTCCAGGTACGTGGTGGCGTCGGCAAGCGCCGATTCCGCATTACGGTCGGCCCACAAACCCGCGGTAACTTGGAGCATTCTCATTAGTCTCGAGGTAAGTGCCTCAGCGTGCTTGGCGGCTGAGTCACCAGCGCCTTGAGCTCTCTCAATCGTGGCCTGCATGCGTTGAGCCAGTACACCCAAGGCAGCGCCGGAATTCATGGTCACTTTTCGCCCGAGCAAGTCCAGAGCTTGAATTCCGTGCGTTCCTTCATGAATCGCATTGAGTCGGTTGTCACGCCACATCTGCTCCACGGGGTATTCACGGGTATAGCCGTATCCACCGTAAACCTGGATCGCGTGGTCGTTGGCCGCTAGACACCACTGGGATGGCCAACTCTTGGCGATCGGAGTGAGGATTTCCAGCAGCAGGTTGGTTGATTCAGGATTATCACCGGATTCGAGTTCGTCAACGAGAAGGCCGCAATACAACTCCAGTGCAAGGCCGCCTTCGACATAGGCCTTCGACGCCAGGAGCATGCGACGAACATCAGCGTGTTCAATGATCGGCACCATCGGTGCATTTGGATCCTTCGCACCCACTGGTCGACCCTGCGGGCGGGTCTTCGCGTAGTCCAAGGCATGCAGGTAGCCCGCATATCCCTGTGCTACCGCGCCACTGCCTACACCGATCCGAGCCTCGTTCATCATGTGAAACATGTAGGCCAAGCCGTTATTCTCCTCGCCCACGAGATAGCCAACGGAACCATCATTCTCACCGAAGTTCAACAGGCAGTTGGTCAAGCCGCGCTGACCCATCTTGTGGTTAAGACCGGCCAGGCTGACATCGTTGTTGGAGCCATCGTCACGCTTTTTCGGCACAATGAAGAGGGAAATACCTTTTACTCCGACAGGCGCCCCGGGCACCCGAGCCAAAACCAAGTGGACGATGTTTTCGCTGAGGTCGTGATCACCGCCACTAATCCACATCTTGTTGCCACGAATGCGATACGTGCCATCAGACTGTACTTCCGCGCGAGTCGTGATGTCCGATAACGACGAGCCAGCCTGGGGTTCACTCAGACACATGGTGCCGAAATACCGACCCTCGATCATCGGCGGCACCCAACGCTCAATCTGTTCAGCCGTGCCGTAGGCCATCAACAAATTGGCGTTGGCCCGAGTGAGAAATGAGTAGCCGGAGGTCGCCACATTAGCCGCGGAGAACCACATGCCAATCACCTGAGAAATAATGCTGGGCATCTCAATGCCACCCACGGACCCCGGCATAGAAAGTCCACCAAACCCGGCCTCGTAGTAGGCGGCAAGGGCCGGCGCCACGGCATCGTTCACTGTCACCGTTGTGCCATCAAAGGTGGGTTCCTCGACGTCGTTGCGGTGGTTGTGGTTCGCAAACTTATCGGTCGCGAGCCGCTCGGCGAGATCAAGTAAGTCGTCGACCGTCTCACGGTCCAGGTCTCCGTACGCCTCACTATCCAACAGCTTTTGCGTCGGCAACCACTCGTACAGCAGGAAGTCCACATCACGACGAGACAGCAATAGTGACAGCATCATTGACCTCGATTCATAACGGGTAGCTGGTATCACCCTCACCCTCCCACAACTTCCCGCGGACGGGACGACATGCGCGTCTAAAGGTTGGCAGCGCCTGAAGTCGCGAAACGAGAGTGGTCCTCGTACTACCTACCGGTCGTGGGGGCAGGCAAACTTGGCGATTTGCCCCGGCATGCCACTCCCACGCAGTCGTGAAGCCTGTTCCACTCACCGATAAGTGCCAGTTTTGTCTTCAAATAGGCAGGGTTGTAGGCAACAGAATCGATTTGATAGGGATCTTTCCGCAGGTCGTACATCTCTTCGAAGCCATCCTCGTACACCCACCAGGCATACCGCTGAGTTCGAACGCCGTCGAAGAGCGGTAGGTCATTGCCACTCGCAGACTTTTGCGGACCGCTGGACAATAGCAACGTTCGATTAGGTAATCGACGATCCTTCATCATGACTCCAACCAGCGAACGTCCGTCAAGTTGTCTGGTCGGCGTTACTCCTGCCAACTGCAAGAGCGTGGGTGCGATGTCGATTTCGAACGCCATCTTCTTGACAACTGTGTTGCGATCAATTCCGGGACCAGCGATCACCATGGGGATCCGGAGGGCAGGCTCGTACGGGAAATACTTCCCGTAGGTAACCGCATGCTGCCCCAATAGGTAACCGTTGTCGCCCATAAACACGATGTAGGTGTTGTCTAGTTGATTGGTCTTTCTCAAAGCGGCCACGATCGCTGCCACACCTTCATCGACAGCAAGGAGTGACAGTTTCCGGCTTCGGTTGTCAGCAGCTAGTTCCGCGATCACCTCATCAGTCAAGGCCGGCAGGTTCCGTATCAACGACTGCTTGTCAGACCGATCCGCCTCATTGAAACTCGGGTCCTGTGGTAGCTCGATATCGGGCAGCAAATCCTGGTGGCGAAGCGCTGGACGAGGTGGAATCGTCGATACCTCAATTCCTGACCCCGACTCAGGCTTATCGATGTCGGCCCAACTGTCTTTCCAGGTTCCATCCGTCAGCGGAATCGTCTCTACATGCGGTGCCAGATAGGCCAACTGAAGCATGAAAGGTTCAGGCGCCTTCTGTGCCCGGAGGATTACCTCCAAGGCTTTGGTTGTGTAGACATCCGTCCCGTAGTTCTCCGCCTCTTCCGTGTAAAAGTCTCCGTAGACCTTGAATCCGCTCGGTTCATTCAGCCCGTAGCCGTACATTTGATAGGTCGATGGGTCAGACGAGCCATACCACTCACTCCAGCCTGAAGGAACCCTTGCTACCGGACGGTTGTACATGCCATACCCGTTGATGTACTTGCCGATGTGTGCCGTGTGATATCCGGCTTGCTGTAACCAGTACGCCGAAAAAGATTTACCGTTCTTTTTCTCCCACGGAACGAAACCACCCGTCGGCGGGAAATTCGAACTGATGCCGTTGTTGTGCGGATAACTACCCGTCATCAAGGCCGCTCGCGACGGACAGCACAGCGCGAAAGGGGTCAGAGCCTGCTCGAAGGAAGCCCCACGACGAGAGAGCGCCTTCACTGCCGGCATCACCTGTAGGTCGTCA
Source organism: Actinomycetota bacterium (assembly GCA_017857875.1). Classification (GTDB taxonomy): domain Bacteria; phylum Actinomycetota; class Actinomycetes; order S36-B12; family S36-B12; genus M55B157. Next base: position 11,013 of record JAFMCH010000010.1, read on the forward strand.
ACGGTCATGTCATCGGTCTGGATAATAATGAAATTGGGGCGTTCATCACGCTGTCGCGCTTCTTGCGAAGCGGCGGTGGATGACGCGGAAACGGCTGGGATCTCCTGCACCGATGTCTCAGCCGGGACTGAAACGGCCGGAACAATGACCATTGCTCCGGCCAACAAGCCAAACAACGCTGAAGAAACAAGCCTCACAACCGAGCCCCTCACTCATGTACCCAAGTCGAGTTGAGCGAAGCATAGCGCGCGAGACGACGCGATGCTGCTCGATGACTCCGGCAGGGTGAACCTGCGAAATCCCGGGATAGTACATTGAACATCGTTTCGTGTCGAGGATGATTCACTCCGAGACCGGGAGCTCCGGGCCGCTAGCTCAATTGGCAGAGCTGCGGACTTTTAATCCGTAGGTTGTGGGTTCGAGTCCCACGCGGCCCACCACTGCCTTGTCGGATCTCGCCAAGGCGCCCTCAGCCCCCGGTAACCACCACGGCAACGCGCATTTCGTCGGTCATCGACACATCAATCATCACTTCGACCTCCATGCCGTGGCCTTTGAGCCGCCACCAACCAGCTGCTTCATCACCTTCCACCACTTCGAAGCCGCGGCCAGATAGTGCATCAACGTAGTCCGAACATGCCCCCCAGCGTGGAAACTGCGAATAGAACTGCACCATCATGGAGCGACCTTGGGCCGACTCGTCGATCGTCGAGTATTGAATCTCGAAGCCAGGAATTGTTGTCACCTGTTCGGGCCACGATTCAGGCAACCCGGCGCCGACCTGCAAGGTGCTGCGACTGATCGTGTCGGGCATGGCATCGCGATGAGGCCCAAGCGCGTCATATCCGCACCCGGATGCAACGCCCGCGCTCAAGACACCGACCACGAATACGACCGCAGCCTTGCGTCGACGTCTACCTCGCCCCTCGAGCGAGCGCATCATGCCATCCATACGACACACGCTAGGTATGAAAATGCCGCAAGAGTCGATCAAGAGTAAGCAATGACCGGTCCTTGCCGCACGGCGAGATCATGCGGGTGCACGGCCGCCGACTGACCGCGCATGGCAACATCGAGCCATGTCTGCCCAACAATTCGCCCAGTCCGAGCGACACAGCCTCGCTGATCTACTCGATGAACTCGGCCCCGAAGCGCCCACTTTGTGTGCTGGCTGGACCACGCGCGATCTCACCGCACATCTGCTTATCCGCGAGGACCGACCCGATGCAGCCCTCGGCATCCTGGGTGGTCCGCTTGCCTCCTACAGCGAGTCAGTCCAAAATCGCGCTGCGGATAGGCCGTTCACAGACAATGTTAATCGGGTGCGTAACGGCCCCAGCGCATTCTCGATCTTCCGAATTCCCGGCATTGATGGCGCTGTCAATTTGATGGAGTACCTGGTCCATCATGAAGATGTTCGGCGCGCAAGCGATGACTGGCAACCTCGCGTACTGACCGACGAGGAGCAAGATCTCGTGTGGTCGCGCCTATCACGACTGTCTCGGCTCATGGTGCGCAAGGTTCCCGTTGGTGTGGTGCTACGACGCAGCGACACCAACGCGACGATTATCGCGCGCAAGGGCACGCCCATCGTCGAAGTTGAGGGACTGCCCGTTGAACTCGCACTCCGGCTCTATGGCCGCGAAGCTGTCAATGTCACCTATACCGGCTCCCCTGAGGACATCGCTGCCTTCAACGCGAGCCCCATGGGTGCGTGAGGTTGACCACACCAGAAGACAAGATCCGGACAAGGACAGGGCAAAACTGGCCCACTTGCTAGCCCGCCACCATCAAGGAGAGCACAATAGAAGTGCGCTCCACCCCCCCCGGAGCGGTGTTCCCTACGGGGAGCCGACAGACCCATCCGGTCCCCCCCGTCTGGATGGGTTTGTTCATTTATCGGGCATCGCAGACATGAGCACACGACAGCAGGCACACTGAGAACGTGAGTTCACTCGACGCAGCGTTGCCCTTTGGCACAGCGCAGATGCCCGATCCGCGTCTGTTCTTGATCGCCATCGATCGGCTTTACCGCGACTCTAATCTTGGTGTTCTCATCGAAAGCGCCGACGGCACAGTTCTCTACGCCAACCACGAGTTGCACACCCTGCTACGCCTGCCATCAGACGATGATGGTGGCCAACTTGGCCAATCAACCGATAGGTACCTGCAACCTGGGCTCGTCTGGGTGACCAACCCTGATGACTTCTTGACGAGCATGAAGCTGCGGCGACAGTCCGCACACTCTCGCATCGGCGACGACATCGAACTCACCGACGGCCGCTTCCTCGAACGCCATTACGCCCCGATTGACGATGGTTCCGGAGTTGTTGCCTACCTGTGGATCTACCGCGAAATCACCCGCCGCGAGTCAGATCGCCGCGATGCTCTCGAAAGCCGCAGCAAACTCGCTGCCGCAAATGAGACCTTGTCGACCGCAAACGCAAGCCTCAATAGAGCCAATCGCCTGCTTGAAGCTCTAGTTCACATCCAGGATCTACTACTCACGACCGGCGACGAACAGGCTGTTTTCGACGAGATCCTGCGTGCCGGTTTGGCGATGACGCACAGCGAGTTTGGCTTCTTCGCCGAAACCGCACCAGACCCCAACGATGGTCACGACGTACTGGTCAATCGCGCTCTATCGGATATTTCCTGGGATTACGCAACGCAGGAGATCTTTGAGCATCGGGCCACAAAACCGCTGATCTTCGACAACGCTTCCAGTCTTTTTGGTGCCGTTCACCAGACCGGGCAACCGCTGATCACCAATGCGCCGCGCGAGGATCCCCGTGCAACCGGGCTTCCGCCCGGGCACCCTCCCCTTAATTCCTTCGCCGGACTCCCTGTGCTGGCCCGCGGCCGAGTATTGGGCGTGCTTGGGCTGGCAAATTCACCAGGCGGCTACGCTCCTGATCTCTATGAATGGATGCAACCGTTCATCGCTACCTGCGCGACCGTCTTACTCAATGTCCGCGGCATGCGTGAACGCAAAAGTGTCCTGGAGCGGCTGAGTGTGATGTCGATGCGAGCTGAACAGGCATCTCAAGCGAAGAACATCTTTCTATCCCGCATGAGTCACGAGGTTCGCACTCCTATGAACGGCATTCTCGGCTTCGCTCAATTGATTGGTATGCGGGCTGAGAATGAGACCGATCGTGCCGATGCCCAGCGGATAGTCGCCGCGGGTCGGCACCTGCTGGGCCTCTTTGACGACGTGATTGATCTATCCACCATTGAGGCCGGCCAGATCAGAGTCAGCAACGAGACGGTCAATATCCACGATGAGTTGCATGAATGCCAAGAGTTCGTCACCGAATTACAGCGAGAGCGCAACGCCACTATTGAGCATCAACTTAACCTCGATCTCAACACCGCAAAGTTAGATCCACTTCGACTTCGACAGGTGCTGCTCAACCTCTTGGGCAATGCACTTAAGTATTCCGATCCCGGCAGCTACATTCTGCTCAAAGCCTCGAATCCGACTGCAAACGTCTTGCGGATCGATGTCATTGATGACGGCCCGGGTATTCCACGCAACCGGTGGGAGGAGGTATTTGAGCCGTTTCAGCGACTGGAAAGCACGACGCGGAACGTACCCGGACGCGGCCTTGGTCTGGCGATTTCGCGTTCAGTTAGTGAAGCAATGGGCGGCCACCTCGACCTGGTTGAATCAAACCCTGGGCGCACCGTGTTTCGTCTCGAGATTCCTACTGCACCCTCAACGGAGACAATCCAACACATCCCCGTGTCAGCAGTTCTCGGCAATTCTCAGCACACGGGTCATGTTCTTTACGTAGAAGACGTGCTGGACAACGCCGACATCATCCGCCTGAGCATTTCGCTGCTGCATCCACTCGTAACGCTAGATATCGCTACGAGTGGAAGTCAGGCACGCGAGTCTTGGCGCAATCATCGACCGGATCTGGTACTCCTCGATCTTCACCTACCTGATGTCGACGGATTCGATCTGTTAGACGAGCTAGAACATCGGGGCATCCCCGTAGTAATACTTACCGCTGACGCCACCCCAGAGACCCAGCGACGCATAGACGCGTCGTACGCCCAAGACAGCCTCATTAAGCCCGCATCACTGGCCGATCTCGACCGCGTTCTACGAGCACAGTTACCCGAGGCCTGACGGCCTCCGACAATCTAGGGCCGAAAGCGATAACCCAATCCGGGTGCGGCTTCAAAAACATCCTTGTCTAGCCCCACTGCCTTGAGCCGCACCCGAATCAGGCGAATCTGCTCGTTGACATTGCGCGGTGAGACGAATCGCGTACCCCACACTCGTTCCAGGATCTCTTCTCGACTGAACGCTTTGCCCGGTGCGGAGGCGAACAACGCCAGCACATCGAACTGCCGGCGGGTCAACGTAACTGGTTCTGAGTTGAAGAAAACCTCGCGCGTATCAAGGTTCAGCCGCAAGTCTCCGACCACAAGCATCTTTGCCACCCGTGCTCGACGCAAACGCGCATCCACGCGGGCAAGCAGTTCTTCGGCATCGAAGGGTTTCTCCAGATAATCATCCGCGCCTAGCCGTAGCCCTTGGACTTTGTGCTGGGTCGCCGTCAAGCCCGAGAGGATGATGACGGGCATGTCCTCGCGTTCACGAAGCCGACGCAGTACTTCGTAACCACCGGTGCCCGGCATCATGAGATCCAACACGACAAGGTCTACGCCATCGGCCTCGACGAGTGCGAGCGCCTGTTCGCCGCTCGACGCGGTGGTGACGTCGTACCCCCCGAATTGTAGAACGCCTGCGATGGCATCACGAGACGCTTCATCATCTTCGATTACTAGCACGAGCGACCGCTCGTCAGTCGACATCGAAACCCCCACCCCTAGTTGGTACTTGGTACTACCCAGGTCACCCGCTACCGATAAACGTGAACAAGTGCTCCCATCGGGATTTCTCTAAACAGAAACTGAGCGGCAGCTAGGTCAGCAACATTGACGCATCCGTGCGAACCGCCGCCGGGATAGTAGCCGGTTGATGCAAAAGTCGGCGAATAGTGAACGGCAATATCTCCGGCGAAGAACAGGGCATACGGCATCGGAGCGCGGGGTTGATCGGGCCCGTTGATGCCCGATGTGGCGTTCTCCCATCGGAACCATACACGAAACGTGCCGGTGGGGGTGTCGAGTCCGGGCACACCGAAACGCACATCAACCGTCTTGACCACCTGGCCATTTCGAACATAGCGAATAACCTTGGCCGTTTTATCGATGCACAACACTTTGGCTTCGGCCCGGCACTGACGCGGCAGAGCGCCAACAGTGCCGGCCGCAGCCTGCACTGTTTTCCAGGTCGACTGATCGACGCGGCCATTCTCCGACAGATAGAACTTGTCCTGCGCTGCGCGGACAGCACGCTGGGTGCTGCTGCCCAGCCGACGCATGACCCGATCGCGCGATGAGATGTTGTAGCCCAGCCACTCCAGTCGTTCCTGAAGCAGGCGCACACTGGTGCCGCGATCATTGGACTTCATCGGTAATTTGAGCGAGTTCTGCGTTCCCGAATCAGGTCGATATCGCTGTTGATCATTATCGGCTGAAGCACCCGGCGCGCCCAGTAGCACCGTCCCGACTGTCAGTGCCCCGGCTGCAACTACCGCAAACCCGTGTCGCATGTATCTCCTCATACGACGATGCTACCTGGCAAGTAACCCCAAGTTCGGGGCAATGTCATGCTCGCGACTCAAACATTCCTAGCACGGCGGCCACCCCGAGGACAGACCGCGGCGCATAGGCCAATCGCCACAGACCGCCGTGGTTTGCACCCTCAATGAAAAGATCAAGGGGATGGTCCAGCGGCACGGACGGGTTAGCCGCTGAGTCTGGATTGCGCAGGTCGTGAACCAAGAGGGCAGCCATCAGGGTCGTCGAAGTCGCCGGCTCGAAGACTTCGACTCCAAACCGACCCGCGCCTGCATACGCGGCCGCCAAAGCCTTGTTCTTGACCACCGACTCGGTGCGCGTAGCCGGCGCAATATTGAGCGACACCCGATGACCTTGATCACGTAATGTCGTTGCGCGCCAGCGCTGAAAACGTTTGGCAAGGGCATAATTTGGCCCCTGCTGGGAAACGAGGGCGTCGTTGACGCCGACAATCCGACCTGTCGTGGTCGTTACGGTCGTTGGATAGTTGGGAGCAAATTGCCTTGCCAAGCGAAGTGGTGCTTGAAGCAGGCGGCCAGCACCGCGGTGCTTCCATCGACGTCGAGATTCAACAACTGCCTCCTCGGGCACCATAAACACATCGGTGGGTGTTGCTAGATAGGCCAGGGTCGATCCCACGAAGCGTTGGGCAAGATCGGTCATGACCGCATCGGCTGCCAGCGATAGCCGCACATGGATGACACCGTCAGCGTAGGTGTAATTACCAATTACCATCGGTTGCCCGACGCCACTGAGCCAATCGCGCACCTGGGGTGCTCGCCCGATGAGATCAGCACCGGTGACCTGCGCCGCGGCAGCATCGTCATCGAGGGTGACAGTCTGGCCGTTGCGCCAGCCGGTCGGCATAGATTCCACGGGCACCGGCATGTGCAAGCTTCCTGCCGTGGCGCGGGCCGTGTCGATCAATCGCTTCCACACAGCAGGTCGCGGAAGGTCGACAGCATGAACGCGAGCACCCCACCGAAGCAGTGAACGCGTCGGACCCATTTGCGCACCCGCGCCCAACACAGCAACGTCGATGTCACTCAGATCCAGCCAGTCGGGGTTATCCATCACTCGCTCGACAGCCTCGGCAAAACTCGGCTCAGCGGTCCCGGCATCGACCCACGCATGCAGTTGCGCGCGTAAATCATTTCCAAACAGGCGTCGGCCCTGGTAAGGAACCGACAGGTCTCGCTCACGAGCCGCCTGACCCCGAACAACAAGCGTGTCGTAGATCGGCTCCTCGTCGCGGCTGAATGCCTCGGTCAACGAAACCAAACCATCATCTTGTTGATATGCCGCATAACTCATCAGAGCCTCGGCCCCAGCCTTGGACATTGCCGCCGCATCGACCGCGTCGTGCGCGGCACTGGTGAGCAAGGCGCGGTAGGCCGGAATGTAGTTGCGGTGCCAGTGGTCAAAGCCAGCGATCCGTTGGCTCAAATCCTCATCGGCCGCGGCCGCAGCAGCCACAACAACTGCCTGACCGATGGCGGTTGAACTTACTCGACCGTCGGGACCAGGGCGCAAGACAACGCCACGTTGCGAGGCGGAGTCGGAGGTTGCAGCAGCCATGATTGGAGTACTTTAGCGCCGCACCATGTCGGCCAGCGTGCGTGTCGCTTGCCACCCCAAGACACCTGCGATTCGATCCACCGAGGCCACCAACTCGGGTGGGTCACCCGCGCGCCGCCGGCTCGCAACGGCATCAACATCGCGGCCAATCTGTTCCGATATGGCAGCCATGACCTCCCAGACCGACGCCCCGGTGCCGGTCCCCACGTTGAAAACGTCGCCACGTTGAGCTTGACGTGTGTATTGAGCGGCCCGAACGTGCGCTTCAGCCAGGTCAGCCACGTGCACGTAGTCGCGAATGCAGGATCCGTCCGGTGTCGGGTAATCGGTGCCAAATACTTCCGGATTTTCCCCACTGTCGAGTGCGGCATACACCATCGGAATGAGGTTATTGGCGCTCGTATCAGCCAGGCCCGGTTCTGATGCCCCAGCAACATTGAAATAGCGCAGCGACACCCAGGACAATTCCGAGATCGCCGCAGCAGCGCGAATAGCCCATTCACCAATGAGTTTCGTTTCACCGTAGGGCGACTTCGGGGCGGCAGGAGTGTCCTCGCTAATGGGAGACCACGGTGGTTCACCGTAGACCGCTGCCGACGAGGAGTACACCAGGCAGGTCACGCCCGTGTCTGCCATCGCCTCGAGCAGGGTGGTGATGCCGCCGATGTTCTCGCGGTAGTAGCGAATCGGTTCGGCGACCGACTCAGCCACCGCCTTCTTCGCGGCGAGGTGAATGACGCCGTCAATCGAATGCTCCCCCAGGGCCTTGGTTAACGCCGGCAGGTCATGCACACTTGCTTCCACACACACCACACCCTCGGGCAACCTCGCTCGCACGCCCGTCGATAGGTCATCTAGAACCACGACCCTCTCCCCAGCGGTTCGCAGGCTGCGCACCACGTGCGCGCCGATGTATCCGGCTCCCCCTGTCACGAGCCATCCCGACACTTAGAAACGCTCCTGCGTGATGCGTTCGTAGGCCTCGACATACCGCGCACGCGTGTTTTCGACCACTTCATCAGGCAAAGCCGGCGGGGCCTGGCCACTATCAGGGCGCCATCCCGACTCCGCAGAGGTAAGCCAATCGCGCACGTACTGTTTGTCAAAGGAGGGCTGCGCCTGGCCTGGTACCCAAGAGTCCCGCGGCCACCAGCGCGACGAGTCCGGGGTGAGTACCTCATCGGCCAGCATCATCTGACCGCGGTAGCGCCCATGCTGTGAGATTCCGAATTCGAACTTCGTGTCAGCCAAAATCAGCCCACGTAGGGCCGCGATTTCCGACGCCCGTTCGTACACAGCGATGGATAAGCGTTTAAGGTCCTGTGCCTCGTTTTGACCAATGGTCACGATCACCTCGTCATAGGTGATGTTCTCGTCGTGGTCGCCCACGGCCGCTTTCGTCGCGGGGGTAAACAAGGGTTTGGGCAAGAGCGCGCCCTCTTTGAGTCCAGGAGGCAATCCGTTGCCACAGATCTGACGCGTATTGATGTAATCGGTGTAGCCAGAGCCAGCTAGATAACCGCGCACCACACACTCAATCGGCATCATTTCCAACTCTTGGCACAGCATCGCTCGGCCTGCCACCACCGCCGGAACATGAGTGGAGACAACATGGTTGGGCACGATGTCTTGTAGCTGATCAAACCACCACAGACTGAGCGCGGTAAGGATCTTGCCTTTGTCTGGAATTGTGGTCGGAAGCACCCAGTCGAAGGCTGAGATGCGATCGGATGCCACGAAAAGCAATCGCCCTTCAGGGCTTCGATAAAGATCTCGCACCTTGCCCGAATAGATGTGCGTATAGCTATCCGGCAATTGGTATTCAGGGGGCGTTATCGACACCTCTACAGTCTCCCACCCATCGTTATCGCAGTCACAGGATCGGTGCTGGTCGGTAGTCAGCAGCCTGCGGGTGCGCCGCCACGATTGGAGCGATGCGAGCAGCAACGCGCTTAACCTGGTCGGGCGCTGCGCCTGCGAAACTCAGCGGCTCACGTAGAAGATTCGCCCACACCGATGCATCAACTGCCGCCAATCGATCATCTGCAGCTAACCGGTCGACCAGGTCATTGTCAGCAGCACCGGCGCGCATAGCCAACGCCACGGCGATCGCGTGTTCCTTGATCGCCTCATGGGCCACCTCACGCCCCACGCCCGCCTGCACCGCGGCCATCAAGGCGGTGGTGGTGGCGAGGAAAGGCAAATACCGTGCCAATTCCCGATCGATGACCGCCGGGAACGCACCGAACTCATCAAGTACCGTCAGGAAGGCTTCAAAAAGCCCATCCATCGCAAAGAACGCATCCGGCAGTGCCACGCGACGCACCACCGAGCACGCCACATCTCCTTCATTCCACTGCGCTCCGGCGAGTTCACCGGTCATGGCCGCAAACCCCCGCAGCAACACGGCAAAGCCATTAATACGTTCGCTGGACCTAGAGTTCATTTTGTGCGGCATCGCACTGGACCCGACCTGCCCGGGTTGAAACCCCTCCGTGACCAGTTCGACCCCGGCCATGAGTCGAATCGTTGTGGCCAGGCTGCTTGGACCAGCAGCCACCTGGACCAGGCATGACACGACCTCGTAGTCCAACGACCTTGGATACACCTGGCCGACACTGTCTAGCGCACGGGCAAACCCCAAATGTTCCATCACCAGCGATTCAAGGTCAGCCAACCGGTCCGAATCGCCATCCAGCAAGGTCAACATGTCCTGCGAGGTGCCCACCGGGCCCTTGATTCCGCGCAGTGGGTAGCGCTCCAGCAGACTGGACAGGCGCGCATAAGCCGCCAAGAGTTCTTCGGCGGCGGAGGCAAAGCGCTTGCCCAGGGTCGTCATCTGCGCTGCCACATTGTGTGACCGGCCGGTCAACGGCTGCTCTGTGTAGCGCAGCGCCAACTCGCCCAGGCGTCCTAGGGCAGCTGCACATGAGTCTTGGACAACCAGGAGCGACGACCTAATCATCATCTGCTCGACGTTTTCGGTGAGATCCCGACTCGTCATGCCCAGATGAATAAGTTCGTGACCCGCAAGGGAATTGAACTCCTCAATTCTCGCCTTTACGTCGTGGCGCGTGATCCGTTCGCGTTGTCCGATCGACGCTAAATCCACCTGGTCGAGTACTACTTCGTAGTCGGTAATCGCCTCTTGGGGTATGTCGATGCCCAATTGCTGTTGAGCTGACAGCACGGCTAGCCAAAGCCGACGTTCGTGTTTGATTCGCTCGCGTGGCGCCCAAATATCGCGCATCCGTGCGGATGCATAGCGCTGCGCCAGCACATCGGGATACACCTCGGGTTCAGTCACATTCGTCATCCTTTACCTTGAGCTATGTCGCGACGATAGTGACTGCCTCGCAACGAAATCTCCGCTACACCGGCATAGGCTCGACCGCGCGCCTGGGTCAAATCCCCACCCGTGCCGATAATGGACAACACGCGGCCACCGGAGGAGACGAGATTTCCATCGGCGGCAAGTGCTGTTCCCGCGTGCAGCACTTGCACATCTGGGAGTGCGTCGGCGCGTTCATCACCGTTAATGACGTCACCTAGAACAGGACTAGCGGGGTAGTTCTCCGCCGCCAGCACCACCGTTACCGCTGCATCGGCAGACCAGTGAAGTGGTTCTGCCGCCGCTAATGTGCCGGTGGCCGCAGCATGAAGCACGGGCCCAAGCGGAGATCGCAGTCGAGCCAACACGGCTTGGGTTTCCGGATCACCGAAGCGCGCATTGAACTCAACTACTCGAAGCCCGCGTGAAGTTAAAGCCAAACCTGCATAAAGCAAACCGGAGAACGGGATTCCATCGAGACGCATCCGGTCTACCGTGGGCTGAATCACTCGATTAACGATGTCGTCCACCAAGTCGACAGGTGCCCAGGGCAGTGGTGAATAGGCGCCCATGCCGCCGGTGTTTGGACCGGTGTCTTGCTCACCGACGCGCTTATAGTCCTGGGCCGGCTGCAACGGCACCACCGACACACCATCGGTAATCGCAAAGAGCGACACCTCTGGACCGTCGAGATACTCCTCAATCACCACGGCGCTTTCACCCGGGCGGTGTAGACACTGCTGGGCATGGTCGGCCGCAGACTGTCTGTCCTCGGTGACCACCACGCCCTTACCGCCGGCGAGGCCATCGTCCTTCACCACGAAGGGGGCACCGAATCCGTCGAGTGCCGAATCAACCTCCTGCATAGTTGTGCATACCCGAGCCATCGCGGTGGGCACCCCGGCAGCGGCCATCACCTGCTTGGCGAAAGCCTTGCTTCCTTCCAATAGCGCGGCTTCAGCCGATGGACCAAAGCAGGCGATACCCGCAGCTCTAACCGCGTCTGCGGCACCGTTGACGAGCGGAAGTTCTGGGCCGATCACGACCAGATCCACACCTTCGCTGGCTGCCAGCGCCGCGATTTGGGCCGAATCAGCAATATCGAGGGGCACGCTGGGAACTTCGCGAGAAATCCCAGCATTGCCAGGGGCGGCAATCACCTCGTCACCGCCCATGACGAGGGCGCGGATGATCGCGTGTTCGCGCGCACCGGAACCGACCACGAGGATCTTCACAAAGGTGAACACTATCGGCCTTGGATTCCAACTAGGCTGATCGCATGCGCGCTCGATCCCAGCGACGAGCAGTGGGGGCACTTACCTGCGCTCTGATCCTTTCAGTCACCGCATGCACGTCATCGGTCGATCCTGATTCCAACTCAGCCAGCCCGAGCCCGAGCACTTCTACGACTAGTTGCGCCGAAGGAGACCCGCTCGAGCCGCCCCGCGTCTTTAGCCTGACATTTGACGGCATCAGCGCCGACACCTTCGACACCACCCTGACCGTTCCCTTCGCTGGGCTCGACTCTGGACCCCTTGATCGCCCCTCGGTTGTTCGCGTTGCCGTGCTCACCTCAACCTCTAATGCTCCCGTCACGTTTTCCGCTCGCGGTGGCCAACTCCTCGAGCGACTCACTGACCCCTGGCAGAACGCCGGGGATCAACTCACCACCTTCAGCGTGGCCGGTGATTCACGGTGCACGGCCAGCGTGTTCCTTCTGGCCACGAAGGTCGGTACGGTGAAGGTTTCGGCGCAGGGCCAAAACCTCGAAATGGCCGAGGCTGCGGTGGTCACTAATCCAGCCGCTGCCAGGGAGGTGTCGGTTGCGACAGCCCGGTCAGCGGTGCGAGCGGGTGACACGGTTGAGACCACAGTCCGGGTGCAAGACGCCTTTGCAAACCCGATTTCCGGTGTCCCGGTTGTCATCACTACACCGCGAAAAGGCCCTGGCTTGTTTTTCAATGGGGCTCGTCGCGCGGTGGTTCTCACCGACGAGAACGGCCAAGCATCTACCGAACTCATCACGGTGGCGGGAGCGGGCTCATCCTTGACCATCAAAGCCAGTGGCGATTTACCCAGTTGCGACCGCTTGATCAATCAGTATCTTTGCGTCGCTGGTGAACCGGTTGACTTCTTCACCGAAGCCCAGGCGACTGACAGGGTCAAGGTTCGCGTACGGCAGCCTAAGGTCGTTGTCACCAGCCCCCAGGAAGGTGCCGCGCTCTCTTCCGGGCAGGTGTTCGTCGTAAATGCCACCACCGCTGGGGTTGCCCCGGGCACGCTAGCCCAGGTGCTGTGGGGTGATGAGGTCGTGGCCTTGGGCAGTGTCGAGGAGGACGGGTCACTCACGGCCTCCGACGTACCTGCCCGAACCACCTCCGGGAATCGCACGTATCAACTCGTGGTGGGTTCACTTCCACGATCACCGCTTGACTTGACCGTCCGCAACTTCAATGTGATCGGCGCTGCGGCCACAGGCCAGCGACTTGTTCTCGATATCGCTCCCGGTTCATGGCCTACCGGCACCACCATCATTGTGTTGCGGGACGGAAAGCGGTTGACCAGCGCCGAGGTAGGTGCCGTGGGAAGCACCATTCAACTTTCGGTGCCCAACCAGACCGGTTTCTACAACGTTCGAGTTCGCGCGGCCGGTGTCGTCGTCAACGGCAACCAACCCTTTGCTGTCTTGAACTAGCCCTCGTAGTGAGCGTCAACCAAGGTGAACACCTCATCCAAGATCGCAAGGCCCTCTTTGGCCTCAGCATCGGTCACCGTGCACGGCGGCACGACATGGAGTCGATTGAAATTGGTGAACGGCATGAGCCCGCGAGCACGACACTCGGCCACCAACTGCCCCATGGCTGGGGAGGTACCCCCGTAGGGAGCCAATGGCTCGCGCGTTACCCGGTCTTTGACCAGATCAAGGGCCCAAAAAACGCCGAGTCCGCGCACCTCACCGATCACCGGATGACGCTCCGCTAAATCGGCCAGGCCAGGTGCCAGCACCTCGCGGCCAATGCGCGCCGCATTCTCCACGATTGCCTCCTCCTTCATCGCATCGATCGAGGCGACGATCGAAGCGGCGGCAATCGGGTGACCGGAATAGGTGAGTCCACCGGGAAAGACCCTGTCGCGGAATGTGTCGGCGACCGCACCGGAGATCACGACTCCACCCACCGGTATGTAACCGGAGTTTGATCCCTTGGCAAAAGTGATGAGGTCTGGTTCGGCTGGCCAGTGTTGCCAAGCAAACCATTCGCCTGTGCGGCCGAATCCGCTCATGACCTCGTCGGCGATCCAGAGAATGTCGTATTTGTCGCATAGGGCGCGTACGCCCTCGAGGTAACCCGGCGGCGGAATCAGCACGCCGGCGGTGCCGACAACCGACTCGATCAAGATGGCACCGATCGTGCTGGGTCCTTCGAACTGAATCACCTGCTCAAGGTGAGTGAGCGCACGTTCGGATTCCTGCTCGGGCGAGTCCGACCAAAACGGCGAACGATACGGGTAGGGGCCGAAGAAATGCACATGCTGGGATGCATATTCATTGGGCCAACGGCGTGGATCACCGGTCGCGGCAATCGAAGCACCGGTGTTGCCGTGATACGAACGATAAAACGACAAGACCTTGTGCTTATGGGTGTGAATACGTGCCATCCGAATCGCATTCTCGATGGCATCGGCGCCGCCATTAGTGAAGAAGACCATGCGATGGCGATCACCTGCGAGGTCAACGATCCGGCGGGCGGCTTCACCGCGCATGTCATTGGCGTGCTGCGGGGCAATGGTTGATAGAGCCTGCGCCTGCTTCGCAATCGCCGCCACCACCTTGGGATGCTGGTGACCAATATTGACGTTGACAAGTTGACTGGAGAAGTCCAGGTATCGATTGCCGTCGTAGTCCCAGAAGTAACAACCTTCGGCGGCCTGAACGGGCAGTGGCGTGATAGCACCCTGTGCGCTCCACGAATGAAACACGTACTCGCGATCAAGATCGTAGACTTCGCGGCCACGCTGCGGATCGGGTGTAACGCTCATAAGGATCCTCCTTTGAATCCGCCTGGACTAATCCAGCTGCTCGACTCTAGCGGTGTGCCGACCGCCCTCAAATGCGGTCGCAAAGAAGATGCGTAGGAGTTCTTTAGCGGTTGGTAGTGGGGTCACTCGAGCACCAAGGCAAGCCACATTCGCATTGTTATGCCGACGCGTCATTTCCGCGTCGTACATGTCTCGCAAAATGCCCCCACGAGCTCCGTGCACCTTGTTGACCGCCATGCAAATCCCCTGACCGCTGCCACAGATAGCCACGCCAAAGTCCGCTTCGCCGCTGGCGACGAGCCGACCAACTTCCGCCCCATAAATCGGATAATCCGTGCGCTCTTGCGAGTCGGTGCCCGCGTTGAGCACCTCGTGACCCATCTGGGTGAGCCACGACATGAGCGGCTCCTTCAGCGGGAAACCCGCGTGATCGCTGCCAATCGCAATTCTCATGTGGCTCCCTCATGTTGGGTCGATGGTTGGTCAACGGCAGCCTGCAGCCGCCGCACCGCCTCGTTCAGCATCTGCTCTGACTTGCAAAATGCCCAGCGCAGAGTCTGATTTCCTATCTGCTTATCCGGCCCCACCTGCTGCACCCGATGATGACCCAACGGAGCGCGCAATAACGGAATCGCTGCGACCCCCGCATGCTCAGGCATCCATAGGGCGAGTTCATTGGCGTCGGTGAAGCCAAAGGGTCCAAGGTCGCTGGTCAGAAAATATGTTCCTTGCGAAGGATTAACCGCGAAGCCAACCTCGGTGAGACCTGAACTCAAGATGTCTCGTCGGTGCTGCATTCCTAGGCGCAGACCTTCGAAATAGTCATCCGGGAGTGACAGGCCGAAGGCGAACGCGTATTGAAAGGGGCCACCGGAAGCAAAGGAAAGATGTTGGCGCACAGTGCGGACCGCTGCGATGAGATCGGCTGGTCCACTGGCCCAACCGACCTTCCAACCGGTTAACGAAAACATTTTGCCGCCACTGCCCACCGTGATGGTACGTTCGGCCATGCCTTCAATTGTTGCCATGGGCACATGCCGACTCTGGTCAAACCAAAGGTGCTCATAGACCTCATCGGAGATCACAATGAGGTCATTGGCGATCGCAATGTTCGCGATCCCTCGCATCTCATCTTCTGTGAACACCACTCCCGTGGGGTTGTGTGGCGAGTTCACGAGCAACACGCGCGTGCGGTTGGTAATAGCCGCCGCCAGGGCCTGAAGATCAGGTCGAAAATTCGGTGCCTGCAGTTCGACGCTCACTCGGGTCGCCCCGGCAAGATCGATTCCCGCGCCATACAGGTCAAACCACGGCTCAAAGATGACTACTTCATCACCCGGCTCGCACAACGCCAACAGGGCTGCCTGAATAATTTCACTGGCCCCCGTTGCCACCACGACTCCTGCATCTGGATCAATATCGATTCCGTAGAAGCGACGCTGATGCTTCGCAATTGCTCGACGAAGCTCTGGGATGCCCTGGGTAGGTGGATACTGATTGCCCCGTCCCTCAGCGATGGCCGCGGCTGCGGCCTCGCGAATCTCTGCAGGCCCATCCTCCTGCGGAAAACCCTGACCCAGGTTGATCGCATCATGCTGGCCGGCCAAGGCGGACATTTCTGCGAAAATACTGCGCTCATGGGAGCGCATTCGCTCAACCAATGACTGGGGACGAGCCGACATGGCCCCCACAGTAGTGGGGAGGTAGGGCAGGATGGACCCATGCCATCGATTGAGTTTGTCACGCTCGCCCACCACGCCGAGGCCATCAACGGCCTGCTCTACCTTCAAGGAGCCGGTTGGTCTGAGGTCGAACAGCCCTTCGACACCGACGGCAACGCCGGAACGGTGCACCTTGGCATTGGCGTGAGCCTGCTCATTGGCTGGAATGAAACCAACCGAAGCTTTCCGCTCACGATCACAGTCGCCCATGAAGATGGTGAAACCCTGTTCGAGGTCGAGGGAGCGGTCGAAGCCGGCCGTCCTGCCGGATCAACCCCCGGGGCCGATATTCGAAGCGTGTTGGCCGTGAGCGGCGAGGTGCAGTTCGGGCGCGCTGGCGGCTATGTTGTCAAAGCCAGCGTCGGTGACGATTCGGGTGCCGGCCTTCGATCAGTGCAATTTCGGGTGCTGTTTCCGGCCACGCGTGAACGCGGACCGGTTGGCCCAGCCGGTCCCGCCGACTTCACGCTGCCTGAATAGGCGCTACCTCCAGGCCCTCGCCGTCGGATTTCGCACTGATGCGCACATTGTTTCCGTCGTGAATCGTGCCGGCCAAAATCTCCTTAGCGAGCGGGTCACCGATGGCTGTCTGCACGAGTCGGCGTAGTGGGCGCGCACCGTAGGCCGGCTCGAACCCCTTGTTCACCAGCCATGATTTTGCTTCATCGGTGAGCTCCAAGGTGATGCGCCGATCGGCCAACCGATGTGACAGTTGATCTACCTGAAGTAGCGCAATCTTCTCCAACTCAGCGCGATCCAGCGGCTCAAACATGACCATGGCATCAAGTCGGTTAAGAAACTCCGGCCGGAAGTGCTGACGCACGAGGACAAGTGCCTCTTCCTTACGTTCACTAAATGGCCGCTCGACATCGACCAAGTATTGAGAACCAAGATTCGATGTGAGAATCAAGATCGCATTTCTGAAGTCGACCGTACGGCCTTGACCATCGGTTAAGCGTCCGTCGTCGAGCACCTGCAGCAAAATATCGAACACCTCAGGGTGGGCCTTCTCAACCTCATCAAGCAAGACCACCGAGTAGGGCCGCCTCCGCACCGCCTCGGTCAGTTGACCACCCTCTTCATATCCGACATACCCCGGCGGAGCACCGACCAGGCGCGATACCGAGTGCTTTTCTGAGTACTCACTCATGTCGATACGCACCATTGCGCGTTCATCGTCAAAGAGAAACTCTGCCAATGCTTTTGACAATTCCGTCTTGCCCACACCTGTTGGTCCGAGGAACAAGAAGGATCCGGTGGGTCGATTCGGATCGGCAATACCGGCACGGCTTCGGCGAACGGCATCACTGACTTCACGAACCGCTTCGGATTGACCCACAACACGCTTGTCCAGATAACTCTCCATTCGCAGCAGTTTTTCCGACTCCCCTTCGAGTAGTCGACCGGCCGGAATACCCGTCCAAGCCGCAACCACCTCAGCGATGTCATCTGCTGTCACTTCTTCACTCACCATCGCCGAATCACGCTCATTGGTATCGGCTGTGACGCGCTCCAATTCCTCCTCGAACGTCGGAATCTCACCGTAGAGAATCCGTGAGGCTTGCTCAAAGTCACCCGACCGCTGCGCCTTGTCAGCGACGGCACGCAGGTCATCGATAAGCACCTTCAGCTCGCCAATGCGATCAAGACCTGCTTTCTCGGTCTCCCACTTCGCGCGAAGACCCGACACTTCCTCTTCCTTATCGGCAATCTCGGCTCGCAATTTTTCCAAGCGCTGCACGCTGGCTTCATCCGTTTCCTTGGAGACCGCAAGCTCCTCCATCCTGAGTCGATCAACCTGACGCTGCAACACATCAATCTCAACGGGTGAGGAGTCGATCTCCATGCGCAGACGCGCAGCGGATTCGTCCATCAGGTCGATCGCTTTGTCGGGCAGGAATCGCGACGTGATGTAACGATCAGACAGCGTTGCAGCAGCCACCAGCGCACTGTCAGCGATGACGACTTTGTGATGCGCCTCGTACTTCTCCTTGATACCGCGCAAGATGGCAATAGTGTCTTCGACACTGGGTTGGTCAACGAGCACCTGTTGGAAACGCCGTTCCAGAGCGGCATCCTTCTCGATGTATTCGCGGTATTCATCGAGGGTGGTTGCCCCGATCATGCGTAACTCACCGCGCGCGAGCATCGGCTTCAACATATTGCCTGCATCCATCGCCGAGTCTCCGCCAGCTCCGGCGCCAACCACGGTATGCAATTCGTCAATAAACGTCACGACCTGGCCGTCGCTGTCTTTGATTTCGTCGAGTACGGCCTTCAATCGCTCTTCGAACTCGCCTCGATACTTCGCACCGGCCACCATTGCACCGAGATCAAGGGAAATAAGGGTCTTGCCCGCCAACGAGGTTGGTACGTCACCTTCGACCATTCGGCGCGCTAATCCTTCAACCACCGCGGTCTTGCCTACACCGGGATCGCCGATAAGCACCGGGTTATTTTTGGTGCGGCGGGACAGCACCTGAATAGTGCGCCTGATCTCCTCATCGCGGCCGATAACCGGATCAATTTTTCCCTCACGCGCACGAGCCGTCAGGTCAACTCCGTACTTCTCCAATGCCTGAAAAGTACCTTCGGGGTCTGGTGATGTCACGCGTGCTCCTCCTCGAATCCGGTCGAGTGCTTCCAGCAAAGCCTCCGGTGTTGCACCCGCCTGCGTCAACCGATCTTGACACCCGGGTTTGCTAGCAAGGCCAATGAGCAAGTGTTCGGTACTGACATATTCATCGCCGCGATCGGCCGCCATAACACGGGCAGCCTCAACCACCGCATACGACGCTGAGCTCAGTTGTGGCGCAGACACCGTCGCACCACTCGCAGTTGGCAACGCCTCCACACCAGCACGGATTTCGCTCGTGAGGGCGGGCACGTTGACGTCAACGGCGGCCAAGAGTGCGGTGGCAATGCCTTCACCCTGTTGCAGTAAAGAATCAAGAATGTGTAGCGGCTCTACCTGCGCGTTGCCTTGGGCCGCGGCCAGGCGCACCGAAGCGCTCAGTGCTTCTTGTGCTCGGGTAGTGAATTGAATATCCATATGGCCTGTTCGCTTTCGTGACGAGGTGGATTCAAGTATTTATGCGCGCCGTCGACGACGCGGGTTCCACAGCACTAACGCGGTGGAAGGCTTGTCTCGGCGCAGTTCGGTTAGTTGTTCCCGGGCCCGGTCAAGTTGTGCCTCCAAATCAAGTACACGTTGAATACCCGCGAGGTTCACGCCCGCAGCCGACAGATCGGCGATCTCCTGCAATCGACTGATGTCTCGCATGCTGTAGAGCCGATTACGCCCATTGGCTCGCTGAGGGCTGACCAAACCAAGACGGTCATACTGACGCAGAGTTTGTGGATGCAAGTCGGTCAGTTGCGCGGCCACAGATATGGCATACACCGGGGTGGTGTCGTTATGTTCCATCTTTAACTCAATTCGCTTACTTTTTGACTACGGATTGTTGACTGACGCCAACAACTCTGCTCGTGGGTCACCTTGATCGGTGAGATCGGCAAAAGCCCGCAATGCACCACGCGCTTCGTCGTTTAAGGCAGTGGGCACCAGCACATCAACGGTGGCCAATAAATCGCCCTTCGTTCCGTCCTTACGCGTAACCCCACGCCCGCGGACCCTGAAGGATCGGCCGTTAGCCGTGCCCGGTGGAATCTTGAGGGTCACCGTTTTGCCGTCAGTGGTCGGCACCTTGATGTTCGCCCCCAATGCCGCCTCGGCGAAAGTGAGGGGAATCGTGACACCTAGGTTGTCGCCCTTGCGAGTGAAAACCGGGTGCGGGGTGACGTGCACGACGACATACAGGTCTCCGTTGGCACCACCGCGTTCGCCAGGTGCTCCCTTGCCCTTCAACCGAATACGTGAGCCATCTTTCACCCCCGCCGGAATACGCGCCTGCACCGTCCGTGCAGACACACCGCGGCCGGAGCCCTGACATGTTTGGCACGGATCGTCAACAATCAGGCCTCGCCCATGGCAGGTAGGGCACGGCTCCGCGAAGGCGAATCCGCCCGCATTGCGCGTGGTTTGACCTGAACCTTCACACGTCGGGCAAAGGTGCGGCACGCTGCCGGCCTTGGCCCCCGTGCCATTGCAGCTCGTGCAGGCACCCTCACTTGACAGCCTGAGAGGCACGGTCACGCCATCAAGCGCCTCATTGAACCCGAGCGTGATCTCACTTTCCAGGTCCGCGCCCCGACGAGGTTGCTGTTGGCGCCGACCACCTCGACCGCGCGTGAAAATATCACCGAGCAGGTCACTAAATCCCGCATCCTGCCCTCCGAACATGTCGGAGAAGTCGTACTGGGCTCCGCCACCGGGTCGACCGGATCCACCGCCGAAGCCGCCACCACCACCACCGGCAAAGAGTGATCGAGCCTCGTCGTATTCCTGACGCGTCTTGTCGTCAGACAACACGTCATACGCCTCAGACACCTCTTTGAAGCGATCCTCTGCAGTCTTGTTGCCGGGATTCTTATCGGGATGAAGTTCGCGCGCCAACTTGCGGTACGCCTTCTTCATTTCATCTGCCGTGGCGGTCTTGGACACACCTAGGACAGCGTAAAAGTCCTTGTCCAACCACTCTTTGTTCATGCCGCCTTCTTCTTAGTCTCGTGCAGTGAGGGTCTAAGCGCCCGCAACAGCAACCCGTGCTGGTCGAAGCACACGGTCACCATGTCGGTAACCCGGCTGGTACACGCTCACTACGATCGGCTCACTCAAACCATCGCGGTCTTCACTCGTGAGCGCCTCATGTAGCTGCGGGTCGAAAATATCTTCGGGAGCACCAAAGGTCTCGAGCCCTAACCGAGCCACAATCTGCTCGAGGTTTTCACTAACGGTCTTAAATGCTCCATCAAGTTCACCATGCTCGCGAGCACGCTCGATATCGTCAAGCACTGGCAACAGTTCAGAAAGAGTTGATCCGATAACACTGCTACGCATAGCTTCTCGCTCACGATCGATCCGTTTACGGTAGTTCGCGTATTCAGCATGAACCCGACGTAAATCGTCGGTCAACTCAGCGACTTTGCTCTCGGCTTCATCTAGGTCGGCATCAAGCACCGACGCGTCGACCTCAGGTGCGAGAGCAGAAGCCTGCTCTCGCACCTGATACGTGTCTGGATCGATGCGACGTTTGTCGTTGATGCGCACACCTTCGACAGGTTCGCCTTGGTCACCGTTGGGATACGAAGGGGAGTCATTCATCGCTCCGCCTCCCATCACTTATTTGCGTCGGTGGCTTCGTCGTCCACAATTTCTGCGTCGACAACATCGTCTTCAGCCATGTCACCTTCGGCTTCCGCGGCACCTTCACCACCGGGGGTCTGTTGTGCCGTGGCATACATCGCAGCACCTAAGGTCTGGCTGGCTTGGGCGACCTTATCCGTCGCTTCTTTCATACCAGGAATATCGTTGGCCTCAATGGCTTTTTTGAGTTCATCAAGTGGCCCATCGACATTAGCTTTGGCATCAGCCGGGATCTGCTCCTCGTTGTCCTTAAGGAACTTCTCGGTCTGGTAAACCAGGGCTTCCGCGGTGTTCTTGACTTCGATTTCCTCGCGCAGGCGCTTGTCTTCCTCGGCATGCTGCTCGGCCTCACGCATCATGCGATCAATGTCGTCTTTACTCAGAGCACTACCGCCGGTGATCGTCATCGACTGCTCTTTACCGGTAGCGGTGTCTTTGGCTGACACGTGCACGATGCCGTTGGCATCAATGTCGAAGGTGACCTCGATCTGCGGGATACCTCGAGGCGCCGGCGGAAGGCCGGTCAGCTCAAAGGTGCCCAGTCGCTTGTTGTAAGCCGCCATCTCGCGTTCACCTTGATAGACCTGGATCAGCACACTGGGCTGATTATCGTCAGCGGTCGTGAAGGTTTCGCTGCGCTTGGTGGGGATCGTGGTGTTGCGCTCGATTAGTTTCGTCATCACACCACCCTTAGTTTCGATACCAAGGGATAGCGGGGTTACGTCGAGTAGCAGAACGTCTTTGACCTCACCCTTGAGTACGCCAGCCTGCAAGGCAGCACCAATAGCTACGACCTCGTCGGGATTGACGCCTTTGTTGGGGTCCTTGCCGGTGATGTCCTTGACGAGATCGGCCACGGCTGGCATACGAGTCGAACCGCCCACCAGAACAACCTGATCGATATCGGCAACCTTGATGCCACCGTCACGCACGACGGCCTCAAACGGCTTCTTCGCCCGATCCAGAAGATCGCGCGTCATCTGCTCGAACTGCGCGCGGCTGAGGCTTTCGTCGAGATGGAGTGGGCCATCAGCACCGGCGGTGATGTAGGGCAGGTTGATCGAGGTCTGCATCGAGCTCGACAACTCGATCTTTGCCTTTTCGGCTGCCTCGCGTAGACGCTGCATCGCCATCTTGTCTTTGCTCAGGTCGATGCCATGGGCGTTCTTGAACTGCGTGACCATCCACTCGACAACCTTGTCGTCCCAGTCATCGCCACCGAGGTTGTTATCACCACTTGTTGCTTTGACTTCAACGACACCATCGCCAATTTCCAGCAGTGACACATCGAAGGTGCCGCCGCCGAGGTCGAATACCAAGATTGTTTGTTCGGCATCGCCCTTGTCCAGGCCATAGGCCAATGCGGCCGATGTGGGCTCGTTGATGATGCGAAGCACGTTGAGTCCAGCGATCTCACCAGCCTCTTTGGTGGCCTGACGCTGCGCATCGGAGAAGTAGGCCGGAACCGTGATGACCGCATCGTTCACCGAGTCACCGAGGTAGGCCTCTGCATCGCGCTTGAGTTTCATTAGGGTGCGGGCACTGATTTCCTGGGCGGTGTAGGCCTTGCCATCAATGTCGACCGTCCAGTTCGTGCCCATGTGGCGCTTCACGGAACGAATGGTGCGATCCACATTCGTGACGGCCTGGCGCTTGGCTACTTCACCGACGAGCACCTCGCCGTTCTTGGCGAAGGCAACAACCGACGGGGTAGTGCGGGCGCCTTCTGCGTTAGTAATGACGACGGGATCGCCGCCCTCTAGAACGGACACGACGGAGTTGGTCGTGCCCAGGTCGATGCCGACTGCTCGGGCCATCAGAGTTCCTTCTTTCTGGTTGTGACGTGTAAGGGACGTTAAGTCCACTAGTGATTATGCATTATCAAGCAATATGAGTCAACTCGGCTCATATTGCTTGAGCCCGAAGCTGCACAAAAATGTCCAATATTTTCTGTTGGCCTGTGCTGCGTGAGCGCTCATGACCGTTACTCTTTCCCCATGGATGCTCTAACGATCGTTCGCCTAGGCCTGGGAACGCTGATCATCGTGGTGGCTCTCGCCTTCGCCGCTCGTCGTGCTTTCTTTCTCAATGCACTGATTCGATCCGGGCAACCTGCCGTTGATCGAAGCGGCCACCTGCCTCGGCGCGCTGGTACCGAGGCCGTCGAAGTGCTGGGGCAAAAGAAACTGCTGCAGTGGTTTGTGCCAGGTGTCGCGCACGTGTTCGCGTTCTGGGGATTCATCGTGCTGGGCATCACGGTCGTCGAGGCATTCGGCGAGGTGTTCATCCCCGGTTTCTGGTTCCCAGTCATCGGGACATGGCCGATTGTTCTCTTCCTCGAAGACCTCTTCGTAATCTTGGTGTTAGTCGGCATCATCATTTTTGCGATCATTCGACTGGCCAACAACCCGCTGAAGCAAGGGCGCAATTCACGGTTCTTCGGTTCACATTTAGGGCCTGCGTGGATCGTCCTACTGATGATCTTCCTGGTGCTGGCGACACTCGAGTTGTATCGGGGTGCAAAGTTGGCGCTCTACGGTGATCTTCCGGGAGCGTTCTTGTCCAACACCGTCGCATCATGGATGTCGCCGCTGAGTGAAACCACCCTCGAATGGGTTGAAGTTGTTGGCATCTTGTCGCACATCGGCGTCATTTTGGGCTTCCTTCTCTTGGTGCTTCACAGCAAACATCTACACATCTTCTTGGCTCCTATCAACGTTGGTTTCTCGCGACTTCCCAACGGCCTCGGGCCACTGTTGCCCATGTATTCCGGTGGCAAACCTCTTGACTTTGAAGATCCGCCGGACGACGCGACCTTCGGCGTCGGGCGCACCGAGGACTTCACCTGGAAGGACACTCTTGACTTCGCCACGTGCACCGAGTGTGGGCGCTGTCAGTCCCAATGTCCCGCGTGGAACACCGGCAAGCCGCTAAGCCCGAAGCTCATGATTATGAATATGCGTGAGGCTTCCTTTGCCAAAGCGCCGTATGTGTTGGCGGCACAAAAGGCCAACGGAGGTGCGAACGCACCCATGGGTGAGGTCGACGAGGGTGTACTCGCGACCTTGTCGCCTGAGATTCAAGCGGCCGTCGAGCGTCCCTTGGTCGGATCGCGAGAAGGCTTGCCGCACAAGGAAACTGACGGATACGATGCTTCCGGCCATCGCGGCCACGAGGGCCCGTACATTGATGAAGACGCCTTGTGGTCGTGCACGACCTGCGGTGCCTGCGTGCATCAATGCCCGGTCGATATCGAACATATTGATCACTTCATCGACATGCGTCGCCACCAGGTCCTGATCGAGTCAAATTTCCCTTCCGAGCTCAACGGCCTGTTCAAGAACATTGAGAACAAGGGCAACCCCTGGGGTATGAACGCCTCCAACCGCAATGCCTGGATCGAAGAGGTCGACTTTGACGTACGAGTATTTGGCGCCGAGGGCGAAGACACCATTCCTGAGGACGTTGAGTACTTGTTCTGGGTCGGTTGCGCGGGTGCATTCGAAGATCGCGCCAAGCGAACCACCAAGGCCGTTGCGGAACTACTCACCATTGCGGGCGTCGATTTCATGGTGCTTGGCGAAGGTGAGACCTGCACGGGCGACCCGGCTCGTCGTGCCGGCAATGAGTTCCTCTTTCAGATGCAGGGTATGCAAAACGTTGAGGTGCTCAACGAGATCGGTGCCAAGAAGATCGTGGTCACCTGCCCGCATTGCATGAACACTGTTGGCCGCGAATATCCGCAGATCGGCGGGAACTACGAGGTCGTTCATCACTCTCAATTGTTGGCTAGCTTGGTGAGCGAAGGTCGCCTCACGCCCGTCACTGCACCTGATTCGGGAGTTGGCGAGAAGATCACGTATCACGATCCGTGCTACCTCGGTCGGCACAACGATGTGTACGTTCCGCCGCGTGAACTAGTGGCCTCGGTGCCTGGCGTTGACCTGATCGAAATGCCGCGCAGTGGCACCGAATCCTTCTGCTGTGGCGCCGGCGGTGCTCGCATGTGGATGGAAGAGAAGCTCGGCACTCGGGTAAATGTGAACCGAGCCGACGAGGCAATCGCAACGGGCGCATCGAAGGTCGCCGTGGCTTGTCCATTCTGCAATGTGATGCTCAATGATGGCGTGACGATGCGTCAGCAGGAGGGCCTGGCCACAGGCGTCGAGGTGGTCGACGTGGCGACAGTCCTCCTCGACAGCGTCAAGGCCAAGACTCCGGCCTAGAGCGCCATTAGTCGGAGACACTCCGGCGCCGTTACCCTCGCCCCGTGAGAGGGAGCCTGAAAGTCGGCGTGATCGTCGTCGTTCTCTC
Organism: Actinomycetota bacterium; assembly: GCA_017857875.1. GTDB lineage: Bacteria > Actinomycetota > Actinomycetes > S36-B12 > S36-B12 > M55B157. The sequence continues at coordinate 36,925 of JAFMCH010000010.1, forward strand.
GGTGATACTGGGACTGCCCATCGTGGTTCTCTCTCTACTGGGCGCCCCGACAGCTGGCAGTCTGATCGGCCTCGGTGGTCTCGCGATCGCATTCGTCGCGCGGACTACTCAGCCACGGGTATCGATCTACGCGGCACTCGGCCTTGGTCTTGGATCACTGCTCGTCGTCAATGCCGCCGCACATCCAGTGCTTGGCGTGCTGGGCATGGTGGCCATCGCAGCCGGTCAGGGAATCACGGCACGATGGACTTGGAACCACGTCTTCATACTGATCCCGATCACCCTGTCATTCATAGCCAGCGAATCCGTACTCTCGCCACCGGCGGTTTCCGCCATCGTGTTCGCCGCGATCACTACCGGGTACGCCCTGGTCGTGGCACTGGCTGTCTCATGGGTGAGTCGGCACAGCAAAGACGATAAAGACCAGTCGCCGACTCCCCTGTCGTGGTCGCGCACCGCTGCCTACGCCGGACTGCTGGTCGTAGCAACCGCGGCGACCAGCACCATCGCGCTGACCAACGCGTGGGGACACACGGGGGGCTGGTTGATCATGACCCCGTTCATCGTCATCCAGCCCTACGTCCAAGACGGCTGGCGCAAGGCTTTCAACCGAGCATTCGGCACGATCGCCGGAATGGCTGTCGCCTACGCATTGGCCACCCTCGTCGGACAGGGCGCCGCCCTAGCGGCCGTGGGATACGCCTTCGGTGTCCTAGCGATCATCGCCGCTGTGAAACAGTGGCACTACGCCATCTATACGACCTTGCTCACCCCCGCTGTCGTCATCTTGGAAAGCGCCGGACGGCCCATCGAGGAGACAGGTGATCACCGCATCGTGGCGACACTGATCGGCGTTGGGGTTTCGCTCGTAGCCATGGCCGTCGCGATCCCGATCTACCGCCGGGGCGCCGCACGCGCGGAACTCGATCACTACTAAGACCCGATCGCAACCGACACGGGTGGGTCGACTCCTCCGCCGGCGCGGAATTCTGCGATTTGTACTTTCCGTAATCAAAGGTGCATGAGCCAGGCCAGCATCCGATCCTTCACACCCGGCTTGGCGTCGAAGAGCGAAAAGTTTGGCTCGGGTCAGTTCACGCGAAGATCAGTGCGATGGAAGTTCGCGAACGAACGACTCGGGGTCGGACCGCGCTGCCCCTGGTAGCGAGACCCGTACACCGACGACCCGTAGGGGTGCTCCGCGGGGGATGACAGGCGAAACAGGCACAGCTGCCCGATCTTCATCCCCGGCCACAACTTAATCGGCAGGGTCGCCACGTTTGACAACTCCAAGGTCACGTGGCCGGAGAACCCCGGGTCGATAAAGCCCGCCGTCGAATGGGTCAACAGACCGAGGCGACCCAACGACGACTTCCCCTCCAGACGCCCCGCGATGTCATCAGGCAAAGTCACCACTTCATAGGTGGAGGCCAACGCGAACTCACCCGGATGCAAAATAAAGGCCTCTCCCTCCCCGGCCTCCACGAGCCTGGTCAGCTCTGGCTGCTCTTCGGCAGGATCAATGTACGGGTATCGATGGTTTTCAAAGACCCGGAAATAGCGGTCTAGGCGCACGTCAACGCTGGACGGCTGCACCATTGAGGCGTCATAGGGCTCGAGGCCAACGCGCCCCGCGGAGAGTTCGGCTTTGAGATCGCGATCAGACAGAAGCACGCTCGAAGGCTAGCGGGCCTTTGATCCCTTAGGGTCATGGCGTGCAGATTCATGACCCGGGCGGAGCTGCACTGCGTCGCGGGGTGCAATTGGCCATCGCCCTTCCTCTCGTGGCGTTTCTTGTTTCCCGAGTGGCACTCGACCCCGAAGGCGTCGTGTATGGAGCACTGTTGACCACCGCGATTTTGGCCATGGCTGATTTCTCCGGGCCGTGGCAGGTGCGTGTATTCGGGCCTATTGCCACCGCCGCTTTTGCCGCCGTGGCCGTCGTGGTCGGCATTTTGGCAAGTGTCAACCTGATCACCGTCATCATCACGACCCTGATCGTCGGCGCCACCTTGGCGTTCATTCCAACCCTGCGAGGTCTGCCCGCGGCCGGCGCTCCTTCGGTCCTGCTGATGTATGCCATCGCTGTCACCACCGACATCGCGTTGTCTGACCTGCCCAAGGTGGTGCTGGGCCTGGCGATCGGCCTGGCCGTCACCGTCGTGGTGTTGCTCGTCGTCTTTCCCGGTGACAATCGATCTCAGATACGCCTCGATATCGCCACGGCCATGCGCGCTCAAGCCGACTACATCGCCGCACGCTGGTTGGGCCAGGGCGATGAGACCGTCACCTATCAACGCTACGAAAGGGATATCAACGAGCTAACCCGAAACTGGATCGGAAAGCCCTATCGCCCGGCCGGCACAGCCGAGAGTGATCACGCCCTGATCTTGCTGGCCTCGCGACTACGCGTTGTGTTTACCCTTCTACCCGGTTTGGCCGTGCCGAACTCCGATGAGGTAGCCACCGCCACGGCCACTAGCGCCGTAGCTCTTATTCGCGCCAACGCCGACGCCCTGGACGGACTCGGTCCCCCACCTCCGCTGGCTGATATTTCCGCGGATCGTCAGCGATCACGTGAGAGTGTCATTGCTCGAATCCAACAGCAGACCGATCGGGACGAAGCCGTTGGATTGTGTGTGCGCGCTCACGGACCACAAGTACTGCTGGCATTTGCTTCCGACGCTTCGATCATGGTGCGAAATGTGCTTGGAGATAGACGGAAATCGGATTCGTCAGTTGTGCAAACACCCGCACACTGGTGGACGGACCTCACGGCCAACGCATCGTTTCGCTCACCCTGGGGGCGTCACGCGCTTCGCACAGGTATTGCCTTAGCGATTGCTGCATCGATCGTTTCGGTGGCAGATCTCAACCACGGTTACTGGGTGCTGCTCGGTGTGATCTCGGTGCTGCGGATCGACGCTGCCGCCACGGGTAGCCAAGCCTTTCGGGCCATCTTGGGAACACTGATCGGTGTCGCCGCAGGATTTGGCACACTTTTGATCATTGACCCGTATCCGGTAGCCGTGTGGATCCTCGCGCCCATCGCAGCCTTTGTGGCCGGCTGGTCGAGCCGAGCGGTCGGGTTCGCGTTTGGCCAGGGGGCCTTCAGCTTTTTCGTACTCGTTCTCTTCAGCGCGGTGAGTTGGCCGCCGCAATACGAAACCGCCCTCGATCGACTGCTCGATATCGGCGTCGGAGTTGGCGTGGCGGCGATCGTTGGAATCTTGATGTGGCCTTCTGGCATGGTCACTCAACTACGCGCCTCGCTCGCTGATGCTCTCGACACTGGCACCGCGGCGCTACGCCGAGAGGTCAATCTGGCGCTGGGTCGAACCTCGGCGCAAACACTGCGTGATCACTGGCCCGTTGACCGAGCAGTTATTCGTCGCGCAACAGAGACATTCGATCTCTGTGTGGTTCAGCGCCGAGATGTTGATGCGGTGCAAGGGCATTGGGCTCAAGTCGCAGGCGATATTCACGTCCTGATCTTCTCCGGGCTCAGGGTCGGCCTGCTCTTTGAAGTGGCGGCGACGCCAATGCCGGCGCATGCACGCATCGTTGATGAACAATTGCTGATCACGGCCACGTACTGGCACGCACTGGCCGAACGCACTCGCAGCCCGAAAGCTCGGGCTCCGATCATGATTACTGATGACGAACCTGGCGTCGCTACCTTCCATCGTCTAGGTCAGGCCGTGCAGAGTTCGGATTTGGCAGATTCGGCCACCGCAGCGTCGTTGGCTACTGCTGTGTGGGCCATCGATTGGCTCGTCCTGCTCGAACGCGTCGCCCAGTTGAGCCTGCCTCCGACCGTCGCACCGAGGGCCTACGCCCGCTAGCGGGTGTGAGCAACCACCGGTTGACCGCGCAATGACCGCTGAGGAATATGCCAAAGGCGGGTAGGCTTTGCTCTATGACCGCCGAGACCCTCGATATGGATATCCGTCTGCTCACCGAGCTCGAGCCGGTGGCCGAGGCGGAACTTAATCGACATCTGGGTATGGCCAAGGAGTGGTTTCCCCATGACTACATACCGTGGGAGCAGGGCAAGGACTTCGCCCACCTAGGCGGTCAAGACTGGACACCGCAGGAACAGCGCTACAGCGAGGCCGCTCGCACGAGCCTCATCATCAACCTGCTCACCGAAGATAATCTCCCCAGTTATCACCACGAGATCGCCACTATCTTCGGCCGCGACGGCGCCTGGGGCACCTGGGTTGGCCGCT
>JAFMCH010000011.1 GCA_017857875.1 Actinomycetota bacterium
GCGAGTTCATCGGCGTGACCGACCATGAGGTCGGCCAACCGGTGCATCAAAGCCGAGCGCTGCTCGAAACCCATCCGCGGCCAGGGTCCGCTGTCAAATGCTCGGCGAGCAGCCGAGACGGCTAGATCGGCCTCGGTCACTCCACCGCAGGCGATCATCGCCCACGGCTCACGCAGATAGGGATCAATGTCGGGCATCGTGGTGCCATCGACCGAAGGCATCTCCTGCCCATCGATGATGTGCCCGAAAAACGGCAGTTCGCCCACGTGTGATCCCATGACGGTCATCCTCTCGCGCGTGTCCCCCTCAGTGGAATACCTCAGCCGGAGTTTCCCGCAGCCTCATGGAATTGACCGGGCACGCATCGGGGCAAACTTGAACTCACCGAGATCTATCAGGAAGTGCTTGAACACCTGTGGTTTGTGTCCGAGCAAGCCGGATCTGATGTAGGGCTGGAAGCAGCTGCCACCGACTACCTCAACACGGTCTTAACCCATCGGCCCAACGAGGCAGCCATGTTGTTCACGTCAGATGACCCCACCCACTAGGGTTCGCTCGTGGAAGAAGCAAACCTGGCTATTGAATTGAATTCGCTGCTGATCATCATGGCCATTGCCGTGACGGTGCCCCTGCTGATTCGGTTCTTACGCCTGCCCATCGCCGAGGTTGTGCTCCTCATCATTGCGGGTGTCATCTTCGGCCCACAGGCGCTCGACCTCATCACGGTTGACGCTGCCATCGACCTAGTGGGGCAATTGGGATTGGGATTTTTGTTCTTCCTGGCCGGTTTTGAACTTGATCGTCGCGTGTTGCGCGGACAGATCGGTCGAATATCGGCATTGGCGTGGGGGGTCTCGCTGGTGGCGGCCATCCTTGTCTCGGTTGGACTCACCGCTGTAGGCGTCGTTGACGAGACGGTGGGATTCGCGATCGTGCTTACTAGCACCGCCCTGGGCACCTTGCTGCCAGTGTTTCGTGACAATGGCGAACTCACCACACCTTTCGGGCGACTGTTCATGGGGGCAGGAGCATGGGGCGAATTCGGACCGATCGTTGCAATCTCGCTATTTCTCAGCACCCGCAATGCCTTTGCCGCGGTGGTGTCGCTTGCCGCATTCGGGCTCATTGCCCTGGTGTTCTCACGGGTTCCTGCAGTGTTCAAGTCCAAGTACCTGCACGAGTACATGGCGGGCAGCGTCAACACCTCATCGCAAACGGCAGTGCGTGTCACCGTTCTACTGCTCGTGGCACTGCTTGCACTCGCTGAGGGTTTCGGTCTGGACATAGTGATGGGTGCATTCATCGGCGGAGTCATCCTTCGCAGATACCTACCTGAAACTGATGAGAGTGTGCTGCAAAGCAAAATTGAAGGCATCGCGTTCGGGCTATTCATCCCAGCGTTCTTCATACTTTCCGGCGTCGGCCTCGACGTTGCCTCCATCGTCGCCAACCCTTGGCCGATGCTTGCAGTCTTTGCTCTTCTTCTGGTTGTTCGAGGCCTACCGACGTTCTTTCTTTACCGCGGTGTCCTTCCAGAAGTGCGCGAACGAACACGCTTCACTCTCTATGTCGCAACGGCTTTGCCCATTATCGTCGCTGTCACCTCTGTTCAGGTCAGCGCGGGCACCATGTCGAGCAATGACGCTGCAGAACTCGTCGCCGCGGGCACACTGTCGGTCATGGTCTTTCCTCTGATCGCCCAACTATTACGACCGGGCAAAGACCGTCACGCTGAAGAACGCGACCCGGCGACGGCGTAGAGCACAATCCCGGCTGCCACCGAGGCGTTCAAGGATTCTTGACCAGACTCCATTGGAATCGACACCGTGAAATCGCACGTATCAGCAACAAGTCGACTCAAACCCTGGCCTTCACTGCCGACCACAATCACAAGCGGCCCCCGCGAAATCTCCGGATCAAGCTCTGCCAACGTCGTCGTTGCCTCCGCGGTCAGGCCCACCGTCATGCAGCCGGACTTTTTCAAGGCAACCAGTGCACGCGTGAGGTTGGTGGCCCGCGCCACCGACACTCGAGTGAGCGCCCCGGCACTGGTCTTCCACACCGCACCGGTCACGCCAGCTGATCGACGCTCCGGAACGATCACGCCGTGCGCCCCGAATGCCGCGGCCGAACGCACGACGGCACCCAGATTGCGTGGATCCGTCACTCCGTCCAGGGCCACGAGTAACGGCGAAGAGTCAGAGTCAAACGCCTGTGTGAGTAGTTCATCCGGCTCCTTGTAGGCGTAGGGCGGAACCGTCAAGACCAACCCTTGATGCACGCCACCATCAGTCATGCGATCAAGCTCCGGGCGGGAGACTTCCAGTAGTGGGAGGCCGGTGTCGGCGGCGATGGAAATCGCTTCACGAACACGGTCGTCGGTATCGACAAATTGCTGCACGTACAGAGCCGATGCCGGAATATCGGCGCGCAGCGCCTCGACGACTGGGTTGCGTCCCATCAGAACCTCGCGGGCGTCTTTACGCTTGCGGGCTCCACCACTTTGATTTCGTTGGGCCTGCTTGGTGGCCGCACGCGCCTTGCGAGCCGCAGGGTGCGCCGTGCGTTCGGTAGCTTTCGGAGTAGGGCCTTTGCCTTTCAGAGCCTTTCGCCGTTGCCCCCCCGAGCCCACCTGCATGCCTTTTTTGCTGCCCTCATTGCGCATTGCGCCGCGTCGCTGGGAGTTGCCTGCCATGGATTACTCGCTTTCCGCGAGCGACCAGCGCACGCCATCAGAAGTGTCAGTGAGCACGATGCCACCGGCGGCCAGTCGATCGCGGATCGCATCGGCGGTCGCGAAATCCTTGTTCTCGCGGGCGAGCGTTCGCTCAGCAACGGCAGCCTGTACCAGCACATCCATCGCCTCGCGCATCGCTTGCGCATCAGCTGAGTCGATGTGCCAGGCAAGCGGATCACAGCCCAGGACGGCCATCATGGCTCGAACCTGGCCTGCTAATTCGCTCGCGCGTTGCAGGTCTCGTTCTTCCAGGCAGGTGTTGCCAGCCCGCACCGTGTCATGCACCACGGCAAGAGCTTGGGGCACCGCGAGATCGTCATCCATTGCCGCTTCAAATGCGGCAGGTAACGCGCCCATCTCTACTGAGTCAACCTGATCAAGTACGCGTCGAATAAACCCTTCGATGCGCTGATAGGCAGCGGCGGATTCCGCGAGTGAAGTGTCGGAGAATTCCAGCATCGATCGATAGTGAGCACTGATCAGGTAGTAGCGCAGTTCGACCGGTCGGCAGCGTTGCACAACCTCGCTGACCAGCAGCGAGTTGCCCAGTGACTTACTCATCTTCTCGCCCGAAGTCGTGACCCAAGCATTGTGCAGCCACCAGCGGGCAAACGGATCCCCCGCCGCTTGGGATTGCGCGAGCTCGTTTTCGTGGTGGGGAAAGAGCAAATCCAAACCGCCACCGTGAATATCGAAGGTCGGCCCTAGGTAGCGCGTGGCCATCGCGGAACACTCCAGGTGCCAACCCGGGCGCCCCCGACCCCAGGGCGTATCCCAGGACGGTTCACCAGGTTGCGCGGCCTTCCACAGCGCGAAATCTCGGGGGTTGCGCTTGCCCGTTTCATCACCGTCATCGCCGGTGAGCATCTGGTCCATGCGCTGTCCGCTGAGCGATCCGTATGCGGCGAAGGAACCCACGTCGAAGTACACGCTGCCTCCGTGTGCGTAGGCGTGGCCACGATCGATCAGCCGCTCCATCAACTCGATCATCTCCGGTATGTGCCCGGTCGCCCTCGGTTCGTAGGTGGGTGGCGTACAACCCAAGGTGTCATAAGCCCAGGTGAAGGCGCGCTCATTGCGCATCGCCACCGACCACCATGGTTCATCGAGTTCGATACCGCGGTTGAGGATTTTGTCGTCGATATCGGTGACGTTTCGGATCAGGGTGACGTCGTATCCACGAGCGGCTAGCCACCGGCTGAGAACATCAAAAACCAAACTTGAGCGCACATGTCCGACGTGGGGTGGGGCCTGCACGGTCGCCCCACACAAATACATCGACACCCGACCCGGAACGAGGGGTTCGAAGGTGCGCACCTCACGGGAGGCGGTGTCATAGAGGCGAAACGTCACCCCTGCAGCGTAGTGAGGGTGCTGCCGTCATCTGCGGGCACGCTCACCAATGCCGTGGCAATGGCCGCCAGGCCTTCACCGCGACCGGTGAGACCTAGCCCATCGGTCGTTGTGGCTGCCACGCTGACAGGTGCGCCAAGGGCCACTGAAAGCACCTGTTGGGCTTGTAGTCGACGTGGGCCGACCTTGGGGCGATTGCCAATCAGCTGCACGGCAACGTTGTGAATGATGAAGCCGGCGCTTCGCACCAGGCGTGCCGTCTCGACCAGGAGGTCGACCCCGCTGGCACCAGCCCACTGAGGTTGATCCGTGCCAAAGATCGTGCCGAGATCTCCGTGTCCGCTCGCAGATAGCAGCGCATCGCAGCACGCATGCGCGGCCACATCACCATCGGAATGCCCACTTAAACCCGGGCCCTCGCCTGCCCACTCCAAGCCAGCAACCCACAGCGGTCGAGCCCCATCAGTATCAAATGGGTGCACGTCAACACCAATTCCGGTGCGAAGGTCAAGCAAGGACACCGCGCGCCCGCCGTTGCGCCACAATTGCCTCAGCCAACACCAAATCGAGTGGGCGAGTGATCTTGAATGCCTCTTCGTGACCGAGGACCGTACTGACGTGAATACCCAAAGCCTCCACTAAGCCGGAATCATCGGTGACATCATCGACATCGGCCGCTGCATGGGCTCGCTGCAGAACGTCACGGCTGAAGCCCTGTGGCGTTTGGACTGCCCGTAAGAAAGCACGATCAGGGGTCGCCACGACAACACCTTCAGCGTCGACGGCCTTGATGGTGTCGACCATGGGCAAGACCGGCACCACAGCCGGGCTTCCGGCGATAACGGCGCTAATGACGCGCTCAACGACCTCGGCGGGCACCAAGGGTCGTGCTGCATCGTGCACGAGCACGGTGGTGACGTCGGCCGGCAGTGCAATGAGGGCACGTGCCACCGATTCTTGCCGAGTATCCCCGCCGGCCACCACGGTGACCGCAGCATCCTCAACGGTGCCGGCCAATAGTGATCGCACGTGGTCGACCTGGTTTGCCGGGGCCGCCACAATGACGAGATCCACACTGCGCACCCGCGACATGGCACGCACAGAATGGACGAGCATGGGCACGCCACCGACGAGACGGAGAGCTTTGGGGGTGCCCGCCCCGAGACGTTCGCCGCGCCCGGCGGCCGGGACACACACCGCGGTGCGCGTGGCAATGGCCACGTCTAGGAGGCGAGGACCTCGTCGAGGATGGCCTCAGCCTTGTCCTCGTTGGTCTTCTCCGCCAGAGCCAACTCACTGACCAGAATCTGCCGGGCCTTAGCCAACATGCGCTTCTCGCCTGCCGATAGGCCGCGCTCACGCTCACGCCGCCACAGGTCGCGAACAACCTCGGCCACCTTGATCACATCGCCGGAGGCGAGTTTTTCCAGGTTGGCCTTGTAGCGACGCGACCAGTTCGTGGGCTCTTCGGTGTAAGGCTGGCGGAGTACCTCGAATACGCGGTCGAGACCCTCAGCATTGACAACATCGCGAACCCCCACCAGGTCGACATTGTCGGCGGGGACTCGAACGGTCAGATCGCCCTGGGCCACACGCAGCACGAGGTACTCGCGTTCAACACCCTTGATCACGCGAACCTCGACATCTTCGATGAGAGCCGCCCCGTGATGCGGGTAGACGACCGTGTCGCCAACCTTGAAGGTCATAAAGTTTTTCCCCTTTCCAGGACCCCAAGGTTAGCACGGGGCTCAGACCGGACTCGGGGCCTTCACGGCATTCAGCCCTCCGCTAGCATGCAGAGAAGTGTTCGTACTGCCTTGTCGCCGACGAACCACCATGACCGTTGCCAGCAGTTTTGTGACCCATCGCAGGAGACTTGAGTGACCAGGACCGGCACGAGATTCGGTACCCAGATAGCCTCCGCCGCGCTCGCGATCGGCGCCGTCTTCGCCCTCAGTGGCTGCTACAACGGCTTCGGCGCGACCACCAACGCGCAGAACACCATGAGCACCGGCAACGGAGCCCAGGCTCAAGTGGGTGCGATCAAGGTCGAGAATGCCACCCTGGTTCGCGGTGAAGGGACGACGGCAACATTGATCATGACCGTGGTCAACAACGCCGATGTCGCAGATACGATGACCGATATCGAGATCAACGGCCAAGCCGGCATCATTACCGATGGCACCAGCGCCACGGGCCCGCTGGCCATTGAGCCAGGAGCCGGTCTCGCCTTCGGCTACGGCAACACCGCCCAAGGGCCGACCCGATGGGTCAACGTGTACACCGTCGACCTTCCCAACAGCGGCTTCGTGCCCGTGCGAATCTTGTTCGCCAACGCGGGCATCGCCGAGGTCGAAGTACTCACCGTGCCGCCCGAGGGCATCTACGAGGGCATCACGGTCGAACCGCCCGCGCCGCCTGCCTAAAGTTCGTATTTGTAACCCAGGCCCCGAACCGTAGTGATGTGCACCGGGTTGGCTGGATCATCTTCGAGTTTGGCTCGCAGGCGCTTGATGTGGACATCAAGTGTCTTGGTATCTCCGACGTAGTCAGCGCCCCAGACCCTGTCAATGATCTGACCTCGGGTCAGGACCCGCCCGGCGTTACGCATAAGCATTTCGAGCAGATCGAACTCTTTCAGTGGCATCGACACGACCATGCCGTGCAAGGTGACGACGTGACGATCGACATCAATGCGAACCGAACCGGCCTCCACCACGGTGGGCATCAGTTCATCGGGCTCACTCCGCCGACGCATCACCGCACGAATTCGCGCAACGAGTTCACGGGATGAAAAAGGTTTGGTGACATAGTCATCAGCCCCGAGTTCTAAGCCCACGACCTTGTCCACCTCGCCGTCTTTGGCCGTCACCATGATGATCGGCACGGTCGACCGCTGACGGATATTTCGGCACACTTCAGTTCCCGAAAGGCCCGGCAACATCAAATCCAACAGCACCAGGTCCGCTCCGTGACGATCAAACTCAGCGATCGCGGCTAGACCGTCCGCGGCGATGCCCACCTCATACCCCTCGCGCCGCAGCATGAAAGACAGGGCGTCTGAAAAGGATTCCTCATCCTCAACGACAAGCACTCGGGTCACGTCGGTAATTCTCCTTCACTGTGGACGAGTTCGGCGGCTTTCTCGGAAACGGATGCGGTGCTGTCGCGGCCAGAGCGAGGCAAGCGGAGCGTGAACGTAGACCCCACGCCGACTTCCGACCACACCTGACATTCACCCCCGTGGATTCGGCACACGTGCTTGACGATCGCTAACCCCAAACCGGTGCCACCGGTGTTGCGTGATCTGGCTGGGTCGACTCGATAAAACCGCTCAAAGATCCGATCAAGGTCATGCGAGGGAATACCGATGCCCTGATCTTTCACGTCAACCTCGATCAACTCCGTTGACCGGCGCACCGTAACCGACACTCGAGTCCGGGCCGACGAGTACGCCAAAGCGTTGTTGATCAGATTTCGCATGGCCATCAACACTTGACTCCGGTCGCCCAACACGAGCGACCCGGCTTCAATCTGCGCCACGATTTCAATATCTCGAGCTTGCGCAAGCGTAGTGAGTTCCTCGACCGCCTGCGCCACCACATCGGCGAGATCGATTTCTTGTCGCAGTGCCAATGGATCACTGCTTTCCAACCGCGATAGGTCGATGATGTCGTTGATCAAGTGCGCCAACCGTCGGGATTCTGATTGCATCCGGTCGGCGAAACGACGCACGGACTCCGCATCGTCAGCGGCACTCAACACCGCCTCGGACAGTAGCGATAGCGCGCCGACCGGTGTCTTAAGCTCATGGCTCACGTTGGCAACGAAATCTCGCCGCATCGCGTCTACGCGGCGCTCGTCGGACAGATCGGTCACCAACAACAGCAGCATGTCCTCAGATAGCGCCGATACCTGCACCCGAAGGTCCAGAAGCCCTCGGCCCAAAGGGGGGCGCCGCACTCGGATCTCGCGTTCACGGGCCTTGCCATCGGCCACAACGGTTCGCACAAGGTCGCGCAACGAGGCCGGTGCCAACTGCTCGTGCCGGGTCAACCCGAGAGCCTGGGCATGACCAGACGAATGTAGGACGCCGGAATCTACCGTCACCACGAGCGACGCACCGGGCAGCATCGCTAGCGCCCGGATCAACTCGCTGGGCACGGTGGGGGTGCCGCTACTGGCTGGTTCTGGCTCAGCCGAAACCGCTTTCGCGAAGCGGCGCCGACGCACGATCATACCGTCAGCGTAGCCGTCAGATTAATTGTCACCTGTCATGCCGGGAGCTGATAGCGAAGCCTTGGCCTAAGGTTCATTTAGAGCGGCGGTGCGTTCATCCCGAAGACATCCGCTGTTCATAGACAGGGCGCATTGTGCAGTGATGAAAGGGGACCCCATGAGACAGGACTACTACGAGCAGCTTGATGTAATCAGCGATGACCTCGTGCAACTGACGCGTTTGGTGGGTTCCGCCATGAATCTGGCCACCCAATCCCTCATGGACGCCGACCTGCGCCTCGCCGAAAGCGTCATCGCCGCCGATGCTGAGGTCGACGCGATTAGCGCCGATGTCGAGCGGAAATGCGCCGACGTCATCGCGTTACAGGCACCCGTAGCCACCGACCTGCGCATCGTTATTGGCGCCTTGCGCATCGCGTCATCATTAGAGCGCATGGGTGACCTGGCTGAACACGTCGCCAAGCAGGCGCGCATGCGCTACCCCAATGTCGCAATCCCCACGGAGTTGCGTTCAGTGTTCGCTGAGATGGGTGGCATCGCTGAGGCGATCGTGTCGAAGACGGGAGCCGTGATCGCCACGAAGGACGTTGGATTGGCCGCCGACATCGCCCGCCATGACGAAGAAATGGATCGCCTACACCGTGAACTGTTCACGGTGGTCCTTTCTCCATCGTGGCACCACGGGGTTGAGCAGGCTATCGATGTCACGTTGCTGTCACGCTTCTACGAACGCTTCGCTGACCATGCGGTGTCGGTCACGCGCCGAGTGGTCACAATTGTTACCGGCGAGCCGTATGTGGCCGTGAGTTTGGCTGATCAATAACCGCGCTCGCCCTTTGACCGGCGATAGGTCACACTAAGTGGGACTTCGCAGAGGACCAGGGAGCGACAATGGCGGTACGACGTTCGTGGGGAATTCCCCAACGAATCGCTGTGCTGTCGGTCCACACGTCACCCTTGGACCAGCCCGGCACCGGTGACGCCGGTGGCATGAACGTTTATGTCGTCGAATCAGCTCGACGTCTCGCCGCTGCCGGTATCGAGGTCGATATCTTCACCCGAGCAAATTCCTCAGACGCACCTGCCGAGGTCGAAATGGAACCCGGGGTTACCGTGCGCCATGTTCGAGCCGGTCCTTTCGAGGGTCTGCGCAAAGAAGATCTGCCGGCGCAGTTGTGTGCGTTTAGCGCCGGCCTGCTCTCCTTCGCGTCGCATCGACCAGAGGGCTGGTACGACCTGGTGCACAGTCACTATTGGCTTTCCGGTCACGTAGGCTGGCTCGCTTCGCAACGCTGGAATGTTCCACTTGTGCACACCATGCACACCATGGCCAAGGTCAAGAACGCCGATCTCGCCGACGGTGATCGCCCGGAGCCGCATGTTCGGGTGATTGGTGAAGAGCAAGTGGTCGATGCCGCAACGCGCCTTGTCGCAAACACCGACGACGAGGCCAGCGACCTGCTTCGGTTATACGGCGCGCCTGTGGGCTCGATCGACATCGTGCACCCGGGGGTCGATCTCGACGTATTCCAGCCGGGCGATAAAGCCGCAGCCCGTCTTGCGGTCGGATTGGCTCCGCACGAGAAATGCCTGCTGTTCGTGGGCAGGTTGCAGCCGCTGAAGGCACCTGACGTCTTATTGCGCGCCGCTCACGAGATGTTGGCCGCAGACCCTGCCCTGTCACTCGTCATCGCGGTTAACGGAGGTCCATCGGGCACCGGCCTGGAGCATCCCACCGCTTTGAGCGATCTGGCTATCGAACTCAACATCGCCGACCGCGTGCGCTTTCAGCCACCGGTCGATCGCCAGAAATTGGCCCAGTGGTATCGAGCAGCTGACATCACCGTGGTCCCGTCGTATTCGGAATCCTTTGGCCTCGTCGCGGTGGAGTCGCAAGCCTGCGGCACTCCAGTGGTGGCTGCCAACGTTGGTGGGCTGCGAACGGCCGTGGCCGATGGCATCAGCGGGGTACTTGTTCCCTCCCACGACCCCAGACAATGGGCGACCACGCTCACCCAACTCTTGTATCAGCCCGAACACCTCGCCGCCCTGGGCCAAGGCGGAGCTGAACATGCCAAAAAGTTCAGTTGGGACGCCACAGCATCCGGCCTGATCGCCTCCTATGGAGCGGCCCTGGCCACGCATCAAACTGAGTACCTCGCGGCGGGCCGGCCGTGACGCCGTACTCCTCCTTGTGGCGAACCCAGTGACACCCCAGGCAGCTGCCGCGCGGGAAGCAATTTCCTCCTATCTCACCCGAGTTGGCATCGATGTTGAGAAAAGTTCTGAGGATGCCTTTGTCGTGAGCCTGCCCGGAGAACACAAACTCTCGACAACCGTGTCGTTGTCCGTGGGTGATCACGCCCTGAGCATCAACGCATTTGTTGCCCGGCAGCCGGAAGAAAATCATGCGGGGGTCTACCGGTGGCTACTGGAGCGAAATCGCCGCATGTACGTGCTGGCGTTCGCGCTTGACCACCTGGGCGATATTTACCTGAGCGGCAAGATGCCCCTCACCAGTGTCAACGACGCTGAGCTGGACAAGATCATGGGCTGCATTCTGGAGTACTCCGACGGCTCCTTCAATACTTTGCTAGAACTCGGCTTCGCGTCGTCAATACGTCGCGAATGGGCTTGGCGAGTTAACCGAGGTGAGTCCACCGCCAACCTCGCCGCCTTCACCCATCTGATCAAGCCAACTGCGCAAGACCCGAGCACGGATCATTAGCCATCAGGCATGATGCTCACATGACAAATGCCCCCTACACGCTCGTTCTGCTGCGTCACGGTGAGAGCGAGTGGAACGCTAAAAACCTGTTCACGGGCTGGGTCGACGTGGGTCTCACCGACAAGGGTCGCAGCGAGGCTGCTCGCGGTGGGGAACTTCTACGCGCCGCCAACGTCCTACCCGATGTCGTGTTGACCTCACTTCTTGGTCGAGCCATTACCACGGCAAATCTTGCTCTCGCCGCAGCAGACCTCAAGTGGCTTCCGGTGCAACGTAATTGGCGACTCAACGAAAGACATTACGGGGCATTGCAGGGCAAGAATAAAAAGCAGACTCTCGACGAGTTTGGCGAGGAGCAATTCATGCTGTGGCGGCGCTCGTATGACACGCCGCCGCCGGCTATAGATCCAGATAACGAGTTCGCTCAAACCAATGATCCGCGCTACGCGGCGCTCCCACCGGAAGTGCTTCCACGCACAGAGTGTCTCGCCGATGTCGTCGTCCGGCTCATGCCCTACTGGGAAGACGTCATCGTTGGCGAACACCTTCGGTCGCACCGCACGGTTCTCGTCGTCGCGCACGGCAATTCACTGCGCGCTTTGGTCAAACACCTTGACGGCATCAGTGACGAAGACATCGCCGGGGTCAACATTCCCACCGGTATCCCCCTGGTGTACCGACTCGATGAAAGTCTCAAGCCGATTGTGCCCGGCGGCGAATACCTCGATCCCGCGGCAGCCACGCAGGCCGCGGCCGCGGTCGCTGCTCAGGGGCGCTGAGGCCGCTATGACCGAACACGGCCGCACCCACCGACTCGAACTCAACGACTCCAGCCTTCGAGAGTGGACCGCAACCGTGGTTGCCACCGATCCGGACCGAGGGATCGTGCTGGATCGATCCGCGTTCTATCCAGGTGGCGGCGGTCAACCTCCCGACCACGGTGTCTTGCTATGGAACGGCGTGCAGACACGTGTCGAGGGCGTGCGACGCAGCGATGATCTATGGCTTATTCCGACCGAGGACGATCCGATCCCGCCCGTTGGCGCACAGGTCACCGGGGCTATCGAAGATGAACGTCGATTCGCTCTTATGCGTACTCACTCTGGACTGCACATGCTGTCGGGTGTGGTCTTTCGTGACTTTGGCGCCCTTGTCACCGGATCAAATATGGAACCTCTGGAAGGGCGACTGGATTTCAACCTCGATGTGGTGCCCGAAGGTTTCAAGGATTCAGTCGAAGCGGCCCTCAATCGTGAAGTTGTCGCCGATCGCGCCATTTCTGCCTACTCACTGCCTCGCGATCAAGCTCTTGCAATCCCTGATGTGATTCGAACGGCAGCGAATCTCCTGCCTGAATCCATCGAGATTGTGCGGATCGTCGACATTGCCGGACTCGATGTACAAGCCGATGGCGGAACCCACGTGGCATCGACACAGCAGGTCGGCCAGATACGAGTCGTCAAGGTTGAGAACAAAGGCAAGGGCTTTCGGCGGGTGCGCATCGCATTGGAGCGTGATTGACGGTGACATGCTCACTGTGATCTTCGTGCAGCCATGAAAAGCGATGTGCTCATTGATGTTGCGCCGCAGTCATTGCCACCGACTTTGCAGCTTCGCCTTGTATCCAGTGGGTCGGGTGTCACCCAGGATCGATTCCGCCCTAAGCCGTTGTCACCCCTGCGCACACCAGTGATCTGGTTAACGCTGTGTGTGGTCACCGGGATCGCTTTGGTGGCGGTCGCTCTTCCGTGGCCCAGTAATCCCGTGGGCAATTTCGAGCGATTTATCGCCGCCGCCTTCGCTGCGATCTTCGCCGTGTTCGCGCTCTATGCCGGACTACACCTACGCGCGGCGCTTGGAGAGCGCCACGACGCACGCGCAGGAAATTACCGACTTGGCACGCACGTGTTTGGCCGCGAGGGTCTGCTCATCGCCGAACGTGGTCGATGCACGTGGGCACCTCGGCAAGCGCTCACAGCGCCCGTCGCCGACCCCAGTTCTGACACTCGATCGGGAGGCGGGCGCTACCTGCTGATGATCTCTGATGGTCGTGGACAGCTCAAACGCGTTGCTCTTTCGCGAAGCACTGCGATGGACATCGACCACTGGCGCCAAACCGGAACGTTGCCGATGTGGGATGGCCGCTAGCGACCAGTGATCTCGATGATGCGCGGGCGAACACCGAAAAGGTAAACCAAAGCGGCAACAAGACCCGCGATCCCGATCAGGCCCAGTGTCAATGCCGGAAGCAGGGCGGTGAGTGCGGCCACACCGACGATGATGAGCCAAAAGGTCTTGTTCAGGCGACCGACCGCGGTGAAGGCGTGGGTTGGGCGCCGTGCGCAATCGACTAAGGCCCAGATCTTGACGACGCCAAACAGCACCCAGAGCACGAGCACAACAAGGTCTTGAACCGCACCAAAAATCATGCTCTCCACACTACGGGGTCACGACGGGGTACACCCGGCCAGCACCCATCGCGTGTGGACGATGGGAGTTGATGCCCTCACTCCTTCAATGCGGCAGCGGTATACCAACGACGAGCCGAAGGTGCGCGAGTCAAGCCCAGCAGCACAATCGTGAAGCACACCAGGCCGATGGCCTGCCAGTTCACGAAGATCGCGAGGAGCAAGTCACCGATCATGACGAACCACATCGCCGCAATCGCTCTGGGCGAATGCAGTGTCGTGAATCGAGAGATGAGGACGTGAGCACCGCCAAGGATGACACCGACGATGAGCACTGACCACGGCCTTGACCCATCCACAAATGCACCGACGATGGTTGAGATCCAGAAGATCACACCGATCGCAGCGAGGATGTGTATGGCAATGATCGGGGCGGGGCCGAATCGTTCGCGCGCGTTGGGCATGGAACCACGATAGGGCCGGCCCGAGCCGGCACCCCTATCGCTGCACGCGAGGCGGACCTCGCGCATCGAACTAGACGCCGACAACCTCGCGCATGAGTACAACGGTGCGCTCTGCGGCATGTACCGCATCGTCGGCCGCGTTACGTGCCTGATTGGCAGCATCAGCGGCGCGGTCACGCAGGTGACCCAGCGGGGTGGTGTCCAGGGCAGACAGATCAAACCGCGGAAGGTCAAAGCTCGGCAGGGTGACGGTTGGCAGCGTGACGGTCGGTAACTCAACCGCCGGCAGCGTCAGGCCAATCACCGGAACGGCGATGGCGGGCAACGAGTATCCGCCCACGGTCGTCGCCTTTTTGGCGGTCACCTTCTTGGCGGTCACCTTCTTTGCAGTCGCCTTCTTAGCCGTCGCCTTCTTGGCGGTGGACTTCTTAGCAGATGCTTTCTTGGCGGTCGTCTTCTTCGGCGTCGCCGTGATCGCTTCGTTGGTGGGGTTCGTCATGATGGTGTTCCTTCCTCAGTGGTCGCCTGTTGACTCAGCCGGTTTTCGGCTTGAAAGGCGGCGTAAATATCCAGCAGGGTCCTCCGCTGGGTGTCAGACAAGGTCAGATCGCGAGCAAGTGCGGTAGCAACACTCGCGTCTCCTTCGGGTTCAGCCAAAATACCCGCTTGCACATAGAGGGTCTCAGCGCTTAGCCGCAGGGCCCCGGCAATGCGAGCGAGCATTTCGGCACTGGGACGTCGCAGTCCTCGTTCGATTTGGCTCAGATAGGGGTTGGACACCCCCGAGGCCTGAGCCAATTGCCGTATCGACATCGATGCTGCATCGCGCTGTTGGCGGATGAATCCGCCGATATCGCCAACATCAATGCGTGACATGCCTCCATGATGCACCCGAATGCTTGCAATTGCAAGCGGAGCGTTTCACTCGAGCAAGCGCTCGATCTATCCCTCGTCGGCCACCACGCGCGATAAACGACGACGGGCGTTTCGTTGCGAGGGCGATTGGCGACCCAGCACCGCGCCGAGCGCTCCCAACATGCCTCCCACGACGGGCTTGATCACCGGCAGCGACACATTCGACAACCCGAGAATGCGCCGGTACTCCGCCGGCAGTGTTGCTGATGCCCCGGCAAATAGCAGCGCATAGGGCGGTCGCGCAGGCAGCGGCAATGGTGGTTGACGGATAAAGGACACGGTGCGTTTGCTTGCCGCATCTGAGCGCAGGATCGGATCAAACCCGCGCAGTTGCTCGTGAAGTTCCGCCACCGAGCGCGGCGGGTCCGCTACTCCCACCAACTCTCCGGCCTTGGCCCATTCGCGCACGTAGGCATCCGCGCCGCCAGGAATCTCATCACCCCACACCAAATGTGTCGCTAGAAACGAGTCGGTAAAGGCCACGTGCACCCACCGCAAGAGGTCTGAATCGTTGGCGCTGTATGGCAATTCGTTGCCATCCACGCCTGGATACGTGCCCTTTACCTTGCGATGCAAGCCACGCACACGAGCGCATTCTCGATCTGCTTGCGCAGTGTCGCCGAAGGTAACCACGGTGAGCCACTGAGTGGTACCCGAGAGTCGGCCAAGGGCGTCGTCTTCATAACGCGAGTGTTGTTGCACACCGGCCAGGGCTGCCGGGTGCAGGGCTTGCATCAGCAATGCGCGAACACCCCCAACCAGGGTGGGTAGCGCCCCGTGAACCGCCCACGTCGCAGATCCAGCGCCGAAATATCCGGCGTCATCGCCGTATTCGAGTTGCGTAACCCACTCCGGCTGGCCATCTGGGTCGCCGGAGACCATCCGGCGGAATCCCGTCGCAATCATGTCTGCCGCCGAATTCACGAAACGGTCAGGGGAGAGCGCCTGAAGCATAGTGGCCATGGGAGCAGTCTGGCCTATCTCACGTCACATCGCCCAGGCGCGCAGATTTCGGTGATCCCTCACGCAGGTGTGCAGGCCGCCAACACCAGTGTCTGGACTCCGATAGCAATTGCTGATTCGTCGATATCAAACGTTGATGCGTGCAGGTCATGTCGGACCATGCCGTGAGAGTGGGTGCCCAGTCGGGCGAACGAGCCCGGGACCGCTTGGGCCAACCAGGCGAAAGTATCTCCACCCATCGACCGTGGTGTGTCTATAACACCGCTAGCGCCGACGATCTGTTCGGCAGCCGCCCGCAGGATCTCAGTCACGTCAGGGGCATTGATAACCGGTGGAACACCGCGGGTGTAGCAAACGTGCCACTGCGCCCCGGTGCCTTCCAGGAGATGCGCGAGCGCCTCCGTCAATGCTTTTTCCGCGGTATCCCACGCTGTCATGTCGGTGGTTCGCACCGAACCCCGTAGTACGGCACTAGCGGGAATAACGTTGGCCGCATTGCCACTTTGCACCGAACCGAAAACCAGACTAAACGCCTCATTAGTGTCAACCCGAACTCGCACCGCAGTGGGCAAATCACTGAGCACACTTCCGACCACGCCCAACAGATCGACCGTAAGTTCCGGACGAGCCGTATGGCCCCCCGGGCCGGTCAGTGTGATCTCCACGGTGTCCGCGGCAGCCGTCATCGCCCCGGTACGTATACCGATGGTGCCCACATTGATCTTTGGATCGCAGTGAAGTCCAAAAACCCCGTCCACCCCATCGAGCCAGCCCTGAGCAATGACATCCAAGGCGCCGCCGGGCATTACCTCCTCTGCTGGCTCGAAAATCAAGCGCACTCGATGCTCAAGCAAATCTCGTTTTGCTAACTCCTGTAACACTAATCCTGCACCGAGTAGAACAGCCGTGTGTACGTCATGGCCGCAGGCATGCGACACACCAGGCACCCGCGATTGATAGGGAGCATCGGTGAGGTCACTCATCGCCAGAGCATCAATATCTGCTCGCAGAGCCACGGTGCGATTGGCGTCCTTACCCGACACGTCACAGACGACCCCGGTGCCACCGGCCAGCACCTGCGGGGAAAGCCCGGCGACGAGCAATCTCTCAACAATGGCCTCCGTTGTCGCAAATTCCTCGCGCGATAATTCAGGGTAGGAATGTAAGCGGCGCCGAAACGCGATGACCTCGCCGGAAATACGGGCGGTGAAGTCGCTGATCTCATCGATCACGTTTCGTCTACCGCCATTTCGACTACCCGGGTCTTCACACTAAGCCCTCTAATAACTCACGGCGCAGGTCAGCAACCACGTCGTCGAGCGTAGCGCCCGACCGCAGCAGAGCTCGCTGCCGCTCGTAACTAGGCCCTCGCGCCAGAATCCCCAAGACATCCTCGAGTTCGCTCTCGCACTTTAGTTCCGCGGCGATTGGTTGCAGCCGCTCAACAAGCTCGGCAACGACGTGAGCGAGTGGCTGAGTGTGGCCGAAGTTATCAACGACAAGTTCCGCGTCAACTCCGAAACGCGCTGCACGCCACTTATTTTCACGTCGAATCCACTCACGAGTGA
Organism: Actinomycetota bacterium; assembly: GCA_017857875.1. GTDB lineage: Bacteria > Actinomycetota > Actinomycetes > S36-B12 > S36-B12 > M55B157. The sequence goes on from JAFMCH010000011.1 coordinate 17,376, forward strand.
CCGGCAATTGATACCCGGCATCGATCTGCTCATCGCACCACTGCACGATGCACTGCGCCAAAGCAGCCATGGCGCAGGCCTCTTGAAGAGTCGCCGTAGCGTCACACATCCGAAGCTCCACGGTGCCAAAACTCGGATGCGGACGCACATCCCACCAGACCTCACGCACGGTCTCAATCGACCCAGCCGTGATAAGAGTGTCCAAGAAATCGTTGAACTCCGCCCAGCTATCCAAATGGGGTGGGAGGCCGGTCGTCGGCATCGCCTCGAACACCTTGGTGCGGGCCGACGCTAATCCGGTGTCTTGGCCATGCCAATAGGGACTCGATGCTGACAGCGCCAAGAACAGCGGCAGATATCCCGATAGCGCGTTGACGATGGCAATTGCTTTTTCACCGGACCGCACTCCCACGTGCACATGCAGTCCGTGCGTCATCAAGCGACGGGCCGGCCAGGCGATTCGATCCACCAGTGTTTGATATCTCTCCCCCGGACTTCGCGTGAGGTCTTGCCAGGCTGAGAACGGGTGCAGACCCACGCCAACCAGACCGACGCCCCGCCGCGCGGCGGCGTCATTTAACTCGCGGAGACTGTGGGCTAGATCGTCTCGAGCTTGCGCAACGGTTTGGCACACGCCCGTGATGATCTCAACAGTACTTTCAAATAATTCGTGCTTGATGCGCGGATGTTCCCCATCGGGGTGGCCCTGACCGATCTCGTCGAGCAACTGCGAGGCGACACACACCAAACCTCCCTTGTCGACATCGACAAGGCCCACCTCGAGCTCGATCCCCAAGCTCGCTCGCGGAGATGCATTGAAATCAAGCGCCATCACCCCACTGTAAGCGTCTGGATATAACGTGCGTGGCGTGTCTGATCAGATCGTTCTCGGCGCCGCTTGCACGGGGCCACCCGGATCCGCCGCCGTGGCGGGTGGCTCACATCACACGGTGCTGGCAGCAGCAGAGGTGCTGGCCTCGGGCGGTAACTCCGTCGACGCGGCTATTGCCGGCATGTGCGCGGCCGCCGTGGCCGAACCGGTGTTAACCAGTCCGGGCGGCGGGGGCTTTTTGCTGCATGCTCCACTACACCACGAGCCCACATACCTCGATTTCTTCGTCAACATTCCAGGTCTGGGAGCACACCCTCATGCCCGAAAGGCTGAGATCACGAGTGTGCCGATCACTTTCGGGGCACTAGATAATCCTCAAGCCCAGCAGATATTTCATGCCGGTTGGGCAGCAGTGGCTGTTCCGGGAGCCCTAGCCGGTTATCTCAAGGCCCATCAGCGGTGGGGGCGCCTACAACTCCGTGATGTGCTGCGCCCGGCTTGTCGCATGGCAAGCGCCGGCCTGCGGCTTGAACTCGCCCAGCAAGACTTTTTGCGTTTAGTGATTGATGTCTTGTGCCTGACACCAGCAAGCGCCGAGCTCTATCGCCAAGCTCTCACCAACGGGCACTTCGCCAACCCCCAATACGCCGCACTCCTTGAACGCCTCAGCCACGACAGTGCCGAGGCGATGACGGAATGGAATGACCTCCTCGTAGCAGAAATGGCAGTGCACGGAGGCCTGGTGACAGCTGAAGATCTCACCCACTACAACGCAATCGCTCGCGAGCCCGTGCTTACCAGCCGAGGAGGACATCGCGTGTGGACGAACCCTCCCCCATCCTTCGGCGGAACTATCGTGCGTGATGCGCTCGCGCAAATTCCGATCAGCTCGTCCGTGGATTGGGTCGCCGTCACTCAATCACTGCGGGACGCCACGAGCCGCCAACGCGCACGAGATATCAACGATGGTGCGACCCAGGTGTCTCGCGGCACGACACACATCACTGTGGTTGACTCCGACGGATGCATGGTGGCGTGTACGACCTCGAATGGGTCGAGTTCGGGTACGCAAGTCTCGGGAGTTCAACTCAACAACATGCTAGGAGAAGATGACCTTATTCCTTCAGGCCTGCAATCACTTTCGGCGGGGCAGCGCATGGGTTCGATGATGACACCCACACTTGTTGATCATGCAGACGGCACGCGCATCGCATTCGGCACCGGAGGTAGCGAGCGAATTCGATCAGCGACGGTGTGTACCTTGATCAATCTGCTCGACCTAGATATGCCGCTGCCACAATCGATCGCACAGGGCCGCGTGCACGCGTCACAAACGTCAATCGACATTGAACCACCGATCGACCCGATGCCCTTCGCTACCGCTGAGGCCGATGGCCTTGAGTTACGTGTGTGGCCAAGCCAGGACCTGTTCTTTGGTGGGGTGCACGCCGTCAGCCGAGCGCCGGACGGCTCCCTACATGCAGTGGGAGACGCCCGACGCGGCGGAACTGCTGCGATTATTCGCCCCGGGCCCTAGCCTTCGTCGGTGCCTAACTGAACCTGGATTGTCTCAGTTTGACCATCTCGGTCAATCGTCAAAGTTGTTGTCTCACCCGGTGTTCCCGAACGAATCGCGACAATGAAAGCGATCGAATCAGCAATGGGGCGTCCGTCGACCTCGGTCACAATGTCACCATCTTGGAGCCCGGCTTCCGCTGCCGGACCGCCCGGTGTGACCTCGCTGATCCGTGCGCCTGGGCCGGGGTATTCCACATCAACACGAACGCCCACGATAGGCGTGGTCGATGTGCCGGTCGCGATAATTTCACTGGCGATGCGAGCAGCAACGTCGATCGGAATGGCAAAACCTAGGCCGATCGAACCGGTTGTTCCGCCGAGGGAGCCACCGAGTGTTGCGATCGCGGAGTTCACCCCGATGACCGCGCCGCTTCCATCGACAAGCGGCCCGCCAGAGTTACCAGGATTGATGGCAGCATCAGTCTGAATAGCATTGATAAACGCAGTTTCACCGGTGCCACCTGCCGTGACCGGGCGATCGAGTGCACTCACGATGCCGGAGGTGACGGTGCCTTGTAGGCCCAGAGGTGATCCGATCGCAATCGCGGCATCGCCCACGAGTAGGGCAGCCGACGAGCCCAAAGTGACTGCAGGTAGGTCGGTCTGATCGACCTTGACCACGGCAAGGTCGTAGCCGGCGCTCGCCCCGATCAATGTGGCCGGTGCAGACGAGCCGTCAGCGAACGTAATGTCGATATCGCTTCCGCCAGCGGTGACATGATTATTTGTGAGTATGTATCCATCCTCACGAATAATGAACCCTGACCCCGTGCCTGCGGCTCCATTACCGCTCACATTCAATTGCACAACCGATGGTTGCACGGCTTGGGCCACTGCAGCGATCGAATTATCGGCCGGAGGACTCGGTGGATTCGCCGGACCAAGGCTTGCCCCAATGGACGCACTAGAGGCTGTGTTCGTGTCGGTCAAGCGTGCCGCGGTGAAACCCGCCGCCCCGCCGATGGTGCCGGCCAAGACCGCGGTGACGGCTAAACCAGCGCCGATCATTCCCCATCGCTGCTTGGCACCACCGGGCGCACCCTCTGGCTGAATTCGATAAGGCGCCGGCGCTGGTGGTGCGTAGGTCTGCGTGCCGTAGGCCGCCTGGGCGTACGGGTTCGTGTCATACGGGTTCGTGTCATACGGGTTCGTGTCATACGGATTCGTGGCATACGGATCGGTGGCATACGGATTCGTGGCATATGGATTCGTGGGTACTGGCGAGCCTTGAGATTCATTGCTCTCGGGATTGGGCGGGAACACGTTACTCACGATGCCTCCTGGCAGCAGATTCCTGTCGATTGCGGGCGCTTTCCCTAGTGTGATGTGTCAATCGCATTATTGGCTCCCCGGAAGCCCGGATTTGCTCTGACCCTTACGCATTCCTTACAAACCTGCCCCCTAGCCGCATACCCTGGCCGGTCGGGCATGCTGGAGTCGTGAGTGATCAGCCCCACGATGCACCTGATCCAGCCGAGCAGGCATTGGCCCAGGCCCGCACCAATACCCAAGCCGCTCATGCCACGGGGTCCTCCTACGGCATCGCACTCGGCCTCACCCAGGCTGGGCACGCCCTTTTGACCCTTCGTCGACCCGCTGAGGCCTTGACCGACTTTGATGCGGCGTTGAGATACCTCGATCTACTGCGCGCCGATGGGCAGCACGAACAGATGCGTCTGTTGAGCATCGCTTCCCTGTCATTAGCCCCACCCGACCAACAACTCGGTGATTTGGACACTTTGGAAGCATGGGTGCGCGTGGGTCGAGCGGCGGCGCTGACCTCCATGGATGACACCGTGCTGGCCGATGAGGCGATTGAGCAGGCGCGACCTTGGGTACAAGGCTGGCGACGGCGCCAATTGCGCCGTGCCCTAGACGTGGTCGCCGATCAGCGAGCCCGAACCTCGGGATCGATCGAGGCAGGGCTACGGGCCACTACACGAGCGGCCCACGACCATGCACTATCCGACCAGGAGCGCAGGCAAGCGCAATACGAACACACGCATTTGCTCGTTGAATCAGGGCAGAACGCAGAAGCTGTGCGCGAGGCGCTCACGTTGTTGCAGCAGTGCGATGACAGCCCGGCCCTTGCCGCTCGCGTACGACAGGTACTCGGCGCGGCATTAGCCGGACTCGGTCGGATTGACGACGCGACCACCACCTTGCAGGAAGCTTTCGCCGGATTCGTGGGTCTGAATGATGAATACGCGATGCTTTCTGCGGCGCCAGGTCTCGCTTCGCGCCTCAGCGATTCAGGTAACTATGACGGCGCGATCGAAGTCCTCACCGATGCGCTCAAAGCAGCACGGTCGTTACGCCTCAATGACCAGGAGAACGAGTTCGTCAACGCCGAGATTGATCTCCTCAGCGCACTTGCAACTGCCTTTGATCAGACGGGCGAAAACAACGCGGCGATCGACATCTTTGCCCAAGCCACAGCGCTCGCAGAAGATGCCGGTGAACCAGTACGCGCGGCAGATGCCCGACACGGTGAAGCCATTGTGCGCATTCAGTCAGATGACACCGACGATGCCATCGATGCGCTTTCGCTTCTGGATTCGGCGAGAGGTGCTTATGCCGCTGCCGATCTTGGCGGTCGCGTCGCTGGCTGCAATCACGAATCCGCCGCACTGCTGGCCCGCATGGCTTCATTCGATGCGTCGGCGGCCCGCTACGAACTTGCGTTAACTGAATACGAGGCACTTGGCTCGGTCAGCATGGCGGGGTCCGCTACCCCAGATCTGATTGCTGATGCCATCGCTGACTGCCAAAGAAACCTCGCGATGTTGGAGGGCCTTCGACACACTGCTGCAGCCTCGGCCATGACGCCGCCGGAGAATGCATTTCTCGGTGGCGGGCACCGCATGCACTTTGGGCCCACCGCAACACAATGAGCATCGAGAGTTCGATAGACGCAAATCATGCTGCTCGCGTACTACTTGATTCCGGGCTCGTGATTTTGCCAACCGAGACGGTCTATGGACTCGCCGCTCGAGCCGATGATGAACAGGCCGTTGCTCGCGTCTACGAGACCAAAGGGCGCCCCCGTGGTCATCCGCTCATCGTTCACGTTGCCGATCATGTCTCAGCCTTCACGAGCACGTGGGTGCACGAGCCCACTGACCTGGCCCGCTCACTTGCTCAAGCGTTTTGGCCCGGCCCGCTCACCTTGGTGCTCTCGCGTGGATCTCGCGCAGGTGATGACATCACAGGCGGTCAACCAACGGTCGCGCTTCGAGTTCCTGCGCACCCGTTAGCGCAGAAAGTATTACGGGAGATGGACCGCCTCGATCCGATCGGAGCCCCCCACGGTATTGCCGCCCCGAGCGCCAATCGCTTCGGACGAGTGAGCCCTACGACCATGCAGCATGCACTTGATGATGTCGGTAGGTTCTTGCGCTCACCTGACTTCGCCCTCGACGGAGGGCCAACGCGTTGGGGGGTTGAGTCAACGATCATTGATGCGCGTGGTGCAGATGCGGTCATCTTGCGGCCGGGAGGTGTGACGGCGGCCGACCTCACCGCACACGGATTCACCGTCAATACCACTACGAGCCACCGCGAATCGCAGGTTCGTGTACCTGGCACGCTGGCATCGCACTACGCACCGACTGCAGCGGTCATCGTGGTGCACGGCCCGAACGAACTTGCTAGCGAACTGGACCGCGTCCGTCAACGAAACGACCAGAGCGGGGGCGGTGGCTTCTTGGCATTGGCCTCCACCCCCACGCCAGCTGGGCTGCATCGACTCGCGAGCCCTGGCTCTGCGTTGGACTATGCCCACGATCTTTACGCGGCGTTGCATAACGCCGATGCACGCGGTCTTGATTTCGTCATCGCATTAGCTCCACCAGCCGATGATGGCGTGAGTGCTGCGGTGTTAGACCGGCTCACGCGCGCAGCCTCACCACGCGAGACGAAGCCCAATGCATCGGGGCTCAGCTAGTCGTAGCCAAGTTCATGGAGTCGATCATCGTCGATGCCGAAGTGATGTGCGATCTCATGCACCACCGTGATCGTGACCTCGTGCACTACCTCTTGGCGGGATGCACACATGCGCAAGGTCGGGGCTCGATAGATCGTGATCCGGTCTGGCAGCACCCCCGCGTACGACGAACCACGTTCAGTCAGCGCGATGCCTTCATACAGCCCCAGCAGGTCCGGATCATCGGGTGGCCCATCGGCTTCCACGACGAAGACCACATTGTCGATGAGCTGAGCCAATTCGATAGGAACGGCCTCGAGAGCGGCGGCCACGAGGTCTTCAAACTCAGCCGGAGAAACGTCGATCACATGTCCATTGTGCGCAGGCATGAGGGGATCGGTCACGGTGCGTCAGCGCTATACCGCCCCCGATGCCCTCGGTGACCGACAGCCGGTAGTCTCCCCTATGCTCTTAGGGTCTCCGACGGCGACAGTCGACGGTGACCGGCTTGTCCGCGGTCCCCATCGTCTAGCGGCCTAGGACTCCGCCCTTTCAAGGCGGCAGCGCGGGTTCGAATCCCGTTGGGGGCACGAGTACTACGGTCTCACCGGGGCTTGCCCCGCGAGGCCCCGTAGCGCAGTTGGTTAGCGCGCCGCCCTGTCACGGCGGAGGTCGCGGGTTCGAGTCCCGTCGGGGTCGCTAGTCCAGCTATGTTGGCTGGACGTTCGGCCAGGTAGCTCAGTTGGTACGAGCGTCCGACTGAAAATCGGAAGGTCGACGGTTCGATCCCGTCCCTGGCCACCCACATCCCTGGCTGTCCGCCAAGGCATCCCCGTGTGATGAATGCGTCTCAAGCGGTGATGGCTCGCACTGTCTGGGCTAGGTGAGACCTACAGGCGGCCGGACACTGGTTCAAGGTCGTACATCTCGAAGGTTTCGATAATGGAAGCCATGTCCTGTTCGTCACCGTGTTCCTGCTTGCCCCGGTCGGTCTCCAGCCACTCGTAGAGATCCCTCTTCTCTTTGAACGTCGTCCATACGACGACGGTGTTGCGATGTCGATCGACGCTGACCTGACGACCCAGCAGGCCCGGCACATGGCCGTCCATGAGTTCACTGGGGCGGCGCGCGATCTCAACGAGATCGTCGAGCCTCCCCGGCTTGGCGGTAGAGACGCTCACGAAGGTGTACCCCGGAGTTGTCATGGCTTCCTCTTCCTTTCGGGGAGCAGGATCCTGTCCACCAGCAGGTGAACTCGATCGATGGTGTCGGGTTGTGCTTGTTGCGCGAGCCCAAGAATGAAGCGAGCGTCAGTGGCCGGGTCGATCTCTGCCGCAAAGCGGCCGGACTTCACTCCGCGCAGCAGAATGTCGGCGAGCAGGCTGCGGGCCCGGTCTTCGTGTGATCGAAGCAATTCTCGGCCAGCAGGAGGAAGAGCCGCCTCGATGGCAGCAGCCGTCATAGGGCCGTGGGAGTCCTGGTTGACGACCTCGTCTAGAAAGCTGCGCAACTGTGCCGACGGATCGGGTTCAGCAAGGATCTTCGAGGTGAGAGCATCATCGTGCTGGGCTACGAGCTCTGCGATGCCGATCAAGACGCTGTCCAGATCGGGGTAGTAGCGGTACAGCGTGGGGCGGGAGATGCCGACTGCCTCGGCCAGAGCAGACATGGACAGACCTGAACCGCCGCACTTGATGAGCATGGCGAATGCCGCCTGTGCAATGGATCGACGTTGCGCGGCTCTGTACGCCCTTGTCGCATCTGCCCACGCCGGCGCCTGGCGACTCGGACGATTAGTTATGGGCATATTACAGATTGTAACACCTAGCCCTGGGCCGCCGTGCTCATGAGAATCGTGAGGACCTGTTGCGACCTTCGGTCACTCTCCGCGCCGGATGGGGACCGTGGAGCAAGTCCGTCACCGTCGTCCCGGGCCTCCGGGGTCCCTTCCCGACCAACTCATCGAGCAATCCACGTGTCCCACCACGACAATCAACCCCGTCAATCCCAACTTCTTCCCCTTCGCGTCCTATCGATCGCGGCCCTGACAACCCACGGCCGACGACTCCATCGCACTCACATCTTCCGCAGGCTTCTTCGACATCTTCGTCGTAGGCCTGAACCCCGACACCGGCTACTTCAACCGCTCGGGCCTGAGCGCCGTGGTCGACGAACAACCAGCAACCATTGCTGAAATCAGCACGCAGAATTACGTGTGGCGTGAGACAGACACCGCCTGATAACGTCCTCGACCGTCGGTCACAAAACTGATCGCGAAGTAGCCCTCCCGGATTTCGAATCCATCAAGAAGGATTACCACCACCATGGATGAACTCGAACTCCTCGTGGACTTCCACGTGGACGCCGAACGGCAAGGTCCCGGCTCCCCTGATGACACGCGGCTTGCGGCGACACTCGCTGGGATCAACTCGGACAGATTCAATGCGGGCAGACTCGACCTCGTCGACATCGGATGCGGCACGGGGGCATCATCGATAGAACTGGCAACGACCTTCGGTGCAAACGTCACAGCGGTCGACCTCTTCCCACAGTTCCTCTCGCGCTTGCAGCAGCAGGCATCCGAGTGCGGACTCTCGAATCGGATCACGACCGTTGAAGGTGACATGACCGACTTGACTTTGCCCGATGCGTCATTCGACATTGTTTGGTCAGAAGGAGCCATCTACAACATGGGGTTCGCCGCGGGAATCAGTGCGTGGAAGCGGCTCCTGCGCCCTGGAGGCGTCATGGTCGTCTCGGAGATTACCTGGCTCACCACGGTGCGACCCTCCGAAATCCACGACCACTGGGGCGCCGAGTACCCCGAGATCGACACCGCGGCCGCGAAGATCGCGATCATGCAGGAAAACGGGTTATCGCTCCGTGGGTTCTTCTTGCTGTCCGAGGCTGGATGGGAGAAGCACTACTACCAACCCATGGAAGAGCGTCTGGATGATTTCCTCGTGCGCCACGGGGACAGTCCAATCGCGTCGCAGATCGTCGATGCCGAGCGTCGGGAGATCGAGCTCTTCCGCACCTACCAGGACTACTACGGCTACGGCTTCTACGTAGCGGCACTCGACACGGACTGATCAGGGTGTTCACCCTCCCGACACCCTATGTTCGAGTGCCATCGCCACCGCAGTCACCACTCGCATCAGGGCTAGCGAAACTCTGGAAAGAAAGTCTGGGAACTCTGAGACGCCCCCCAGAGCGCCTCGTGAGTTATCCCCTCAGCTCTGACGAATCAGGAAGTCGCTCGTGACCTAGCATCGGGCGCATTCGCATGGCGAAATTAGCGGCTCACTGATGTTCCCAACATCAAAGAGCTGGTTGCCAACTCAGCCACCGGAGTGGCTCTCAGTTACCCGGTGACGGCGCATAATCGCAAGTGCGTGTACCGCCCGGCGACACCGCAGTGAGGAAGTAGGTCGTCACGGTGTCGTTGACGCAGGTCGAGGGCGTCTGCAGGTACGTCACGTGCTGGGTCCCCTCGTAGGTGATGAAGGTCGACCCGGCCAGGTAGCCGCTGAGTTGCTTACCGCCCAGCCAGGGCGTCCGGGTGTCACCGATGGAGTTGACGATGACTGGTGGGGCCGGCAGCGCATAGGGACGGCCGATGTTGGCTGGCTTGCGCACCATCGACTCCGGCAGACCGCTGCAGAACGTGCCCTTAGTCATCACGGAGTTGCCCGCGAACACCGAGTTGTTGTCATAGGCCGACTGCGCCATGGCCACTACAGAATCCAGACTCGGACGTCCATCGAGGTCTGAGCAATTGATCATGTAGACGGTGTAGGAACCGGAGATATCCGGCTCTTCCTCCAGCGTTTCCAGCGCACGTTTCATCTTCGACGCGGCTCGCGCGGCCTTGTTCGAGTCAGTGTGGAACAGCGCGCGGTAAGCCTGGTTGATCACCTCAACGATGGCCGGATACGAAGTCTGGTACGAGATGTTCACGTATATTGCCGGCAAGATGTTCCAACGAGTGAACTCTTGGCCACCACTCATGATCGTGCGCCGATTCAATGCCCCCAGCACGCGGTCGAATTTCGCCGGCATCTTCCTTCCGAACTGCGAACCGAACTGCTCGGTGGCATAGGCCCACGACCAGGTGTCCATGCCGGCCCAGGTGCGTAAACCCATGTTCGCCGGCCACGACCCGTCAAGTGCGAAGGCCCGAAGGCGATCGGGGAATTCCCGTGCGTACCAGTACCCGATGCGCGTGCCGTAACTCATGCCCCAATACGTCCACTGCTCCTCGCCCAGCGCCTCGCGCATCGCGTCCAGGTCGTGGATGACCTGCCAGGTGCCTAGATACGGCGCGACATCTAGATTGCGCTCGTAGCAATCGGCGACTACCGGGGCGGTGGCCTCCACATAAGACTGCGTGTATGCACGCCAATCCACCGGCCCGGTCGCCGGCGGGTCGTAGGGGTTCTCCGGCTCAGGTGGCGGAGTGACCCCGCACCCGCTCAACTGGGGTGTGCTGGCACCGATCCCACGGGGGTCCCAGGCGACGAAGTCGAACTTCTGCTGCATCTGGTCGGGCAGTTGCGACTGGATTACCGATGCGATCGCCAAACCCGACTCTCCCGGGCCGCCCGGGTTGAAAGTCATCGCCCCGACACGTTGGCGCTTCGGGCCAGCTGCCGGCTTCACCGCCATCGCGATGCTCGCGGTGCGCGTGTCATCGAGGTCGTCCCAGTCCAGCGGCACGACCAGGGCGTAACACTCCCAACCGGCGAGGGATTCAGATTCGCAGTCTCGATCTTCGAGGGTCCACCGAGCAGTGTCGGCTGTCTCCACTGCCGAGACCGGCGATGTGGCCACCACCGCGGCCACGACACCGATACTTGCGATCCCAGCCACCACAGCGCGCAATTCCATGCTGAGACCCTAGTCGTCCCCGCATCACGATGGGACGATTTGCCATCAACAACGATCCAACCCATGTGAAAGGCCCGCCACACGGCAGACTCCTGAGTCGGCAGGCGCAATCGTCAGACTCAACGATACGTTGGCGGCATGCAAACGCGAAGGCTGTTACTTGTCGGCGTTTTCTGCTCGTCGTCGCTCGCGCTGACCGCATGCACGGGCACTTCAGCGGAGATTTCGACGTCCGCGGCATCAACTTCATCCTCCGCATCCCCCTCCTCGACTGCATCGACAGAAACGAGTGGCACCACCCCAGCGGCGCCTGTCGTCCCCGTGCCCGACGACAGAGCCGAACCCACGTGCGTGCCCGGGGTCACTTTGATCGAACAGAACCAGGGTCCTTACTACACACTTGGTGCGCCCGAACGCGCCGACATCACCGATGCTGCACCCGGTACTCCTTTGCTTCTGACCGGATACGTCCTTGATGACCAATGCAACCCCGTCGCGGGAGCCACACTCGACTTCTGGCAGGCCGATGGAAACGGCTCGTACGACAACAACGGATACGTCCTTCGTGGTATCCAAACGACCGATGAAAACGGCGCCTACGCTTTGACGACAGTGATTCCAGGTCAATACCCCGGCCGGACAGAGCACGTCCACGTCAAGGTGACCGCACCAGGTGGCCCGACCTACACAACCCAGTTGTACTTCCCTGAATCAACGGCCAATGGTGGCGACCGCTTCTACGTCCCAGAACTGGACGTCACCATCACGTCATACGACGGCTCAAAGATGACAGCACACTTCGACATGGTTCTACCTGTCTAGTCGCCGCTGCTAAATATTCCCGAGTCGACGAACCAATATCGATCGCCTACCGTGGAGTGGTGCCTATTAAGCGCCTTGTTGGGGTGTATCGAGCTGACGGTGGGATGCGCGGTGAGTTTCGATATCTAATCGACCATTATCTGCGCGGGGAGTCATGCAGCCTGTGCGATATCACGCATTCACCATTCCGACGCAAGGCCGCATGGGACAAAAGTGTTGCCGCCCTTGATGTTCCCCTCATCGTGTTGCATCTGAACGAGTTGGAGCCAGAACTGGCGGACTTCGTAGGTGGTCGCGCGGCCTGCGTCGTGGCCGAAACAGATGACGATCGGGTGCTGCTGATATCCAAAGACGAACTCAGTGCCCTCGAAGGATCAGTCGACAGGTTTTTCTCGCTTGTGCGCGAGCGGCTAGCCGACTATGAGAACTTCTAGACACCGATAAGTTCACCCGACCCGTCCAGCGCTTCGTGGAGTAGCGCTAACGTCATCGAGTGAAGGTTTCGCTGAAGACTCTCCGCGTTAGCGCACTAGCAGCGACCCTCGCGGTCGCGGTGAATGTGTCAGCGTGCGGCTATGGAGAGGCCCCAGCAAACACGCAAGAATCCTTATCCTCAACACTTACGCAACTCCGTGACACGAATGCACAGGCCTGGGGAGTGCAGATCCCGGGCCTAGCTGCCGCCGTTGTGCAACGAGATGCTGTCGAACCAATCGAATCGGTCTCTGGTGTGGCCAACCCGCCCGGAGATCAGTCGCTTGTCCTTGCCGACCGCTTTCACGTCGGAAGCATTACGAAAACGTTCACCGCCGCGCTGATCATGCTTCTCGACCAGGAAGGGCTCCTTCAACTCGACGATCCCATCAGCACGTGGATTGACTATCCAGATGGCAACGACGTCACTGTGCGAATGCTGCTCGGTCACACGAGTGGTTTGCCGGATTTCAGCCAGATGTCCGAACTGACACACCGGGAAACCCCGCAGGAGTCGGTTGCCCTGGCGGCAACTGGCGAACCACTATTCCCGCCGGGTGCGAGTTGGTCCTATAGCAATACGAACTACATCCTTTTAGGCTTGATCTCGCAAGAGGTGACCGGCGAGACCTGGGAAGAACAGGTTCGAAGTCGATTTTTTGAGCCGTTGGCGCTCGACTCAACGTATATCTGGCAGGGCAACCTAGAGGAACCCACCACGACTGGATCGCGTATGGCGTGCGGATACGAGGGTGAACCGCGATGCACTCCGCAGAAGGGTCTAGACCTGGTTGCTGTGACCGACGGTGAGGATTGGACGCTTGCATGGGCTGCCGGCGCGATTGTGTCGACGCCGGCCGACATAGCGCGCTGGATGGCGGCGCTGGGGAGTGGCGTAATTGTTGATGCGCAACACCTCACACTCATGACAACACCGTCACCGCAATCCATTGCAGCGCTTGCGGATCTGGCGGCGTTTGGCCCCACGAGGTGGACAGGTGAGGGACTGGGCCTGATGCAGTACGAAATCGACGGACACGGCGTTGGATGGGGTCATGAAGGGTCCATTAACGGCTTCGTCGCGAACGTTGTCTATATGGCCGACTCGGGTGCAACGTTCTCTGTCACGTCGAACTTCGCCATGACAGATAGTTTCGCTGCCCTGGGTGATCTCGTTCTTGCCACGGAGGTGATGTCCCCTGAATAGTCACCTCGATGACGCCAGATCGGTCATGATGCGCCGCACGACTCCCTCTCCGGAGTGACGAAGGAAGAAACGATCGAATCTATTGGAGACTCAGACACCCCACTAAGGTGAAGTCATGACCGAACAGGTGAGCCCGAAGCCGGCCGCAGTCTTGATGTGGGCGACGTACCTCGTAGGTGTCATCGGATCCGCAATCGGCTACTACACAGTGGCTCTCGATCCGCCGAATCTCACCATTGCGGCCTTACTCGCCGTGTTCGCCACAGGCGTGCTGTCTTTTTTTCGACATTCGATTTTTCACCGGTCTGACGCTGTTCGTGGCGGCTGGAATTACGGCACCCGGAACAATTTCCAGATCGAGGTGGGGTTAGCAAACCTGGCCTGGGGTATCTATGCGCTCGCAGCAGTGGTCTTCGACTGGGGCCTCATGGCCGTCTCCGCGTCTTTCCTTATCAGCGGCTTCTACTTTGCTTTCGTCACGGTTTTCGTGATCGCGACCGGTGACATCCGGGATCGAAGAATCGGGCCACTCATTGGCATCGCTGTCTGGGCCGGCGTCGTCATCAGCCTCGGAGTGCTCGGTATGACTGCAGCAAACTAACCGTTCGGATCAACAGCTTCTGCTCGAATGCGCTGACGAGAGCCGGCCACGTGCGCGTGAACTTCTTTTTCTCGCCGCCACTCACCTCACATACCTACCCCAAGGCATTGATGAGCGGAGGCTCGGTGGCGTCAACCACCTCATCCAAAGTCACGCCTGGAGCAAGCTCGCGAAGCACTAGCCCCTCAGGCGTCACATCAATGACAGCCAGATCAGTAATGATGCGCTGCACGACTCCCTTCCCGGTGTAGGGAAGGGAGCACTCGTTCACGATCTTGTACGTGCCGTCTTTTGCAACGTGCTCCATCAAGACGATCACTCGCTTAGCGCCGTGAACCAAGTCCATCGCGCCCCCCATGCCCTTGACCATCTTTCCGGGAATCATCCAGTTCGCGATATCTCCGGACGCACTCACCTGCATCGCACCCAAAATAGCTGCATCAATCTTGCCACCGCGGATCATCCCGAACGATGTCGCCGAGTCAAAGTAGGACGCACCGCGACGCACGGTGACGGTCTCCTTGCCGGCGTTGATCAAGTCAGGATCCACATCCTCATCAGCCGGATAAGCCCCAACGCCGAGGATGCCGTTCTCACTCTGCAGAACCAGTTCCACGTCTTCGGAAACAAAATTGGGTACCAGGGTGGGCAGACCGATGCCGAGATTCACGTATGAACCATCGGCGAGTTCCCCTGCGGCACGGGCAGCCATCTCCTCACGATTCCACGCCATCAGTGTTCACCCTCTCCGGACGTGCGTACGGTCCGCCGTTCGATTCGTTTTTCGTCCGCTTGCTCAGGGCTCAACGCCACCACACGCTGGACGTAGACACCGGGTGTGTGAATGCAGTCAGGATCCAGTTCTCCCGGCTCGACCAACTCTTCGACCTCCGCGATCGTCGTCCTTCCCGCCATCGCTGCGAGCGGGTTGAAGTTGCGGGCTGACTTGTTAAACACAAGATTTCCGTGTCGGTCTCCTCGAGCGGCACGGACAAGGGCGAAGTCGCAGGCGATCGCCCGTTCCATCACGAAATCGCGAGGTCCATCGGGGGTCGGAAACTCCCACACCTCTTTCGCGGGCGAAGCAACAAGAATGTTCTCTGCTGCATTGCCCCTTCCGTCGTATTTCCATGGCAGACCACCGTCGGCAACCTGAGTGCCCACACCGGTGGCCGTGAAGAAGGCGGGTATCCCTGATCCACCCGCCCGCAGTCGCTCAGCCAGTGTCCCCTGAGGGGTGAGTTCCACTTCGAGTTCCCCCGACAAATACTGCCGCTCAAATTCCTTGTTCTCACCGACGTAGGAGGAAACCATGCGCCGGATTCGACGACCACGAAGCAACAACCCGAGTCCCCAATCGTCGACTCCACAGTTATTCGAGACGACATTGAGGTTTTCCACGCCCGTGTCGAACAAGGCTTGGATCAGCACAGAAGGGATCCCACACAACCCGAAGCCACCGACAGCCAGTGACGATTCACTGCCGATATCGGCTACTGCATCGGCGGCGCTGGCTACCACCTTGTCCATGAATACTCACTTCCTTAGTCGAGAATCCGATTACCTCGGTTCATCGCGGACATTGTGTTGCACCCGAACTCGCATGTGAGCCACCGGGGTCTACCCGACTGATCAGCCGAAGAACCACTAGATCATTTTGGGATACGTAATCAAGGTGACCGCGGCACCGATGAACAACACAAGGCCAACACTAAGCAGCAGCCACGAGTTGAAATTGTTCTTGACGCGACCAGATACTGCGGCGAAAAAGAGCACGGTTGCGAAGACGACAGCGAGCAGAGTGTAATTATCTCCGCGTTGATTATTGTCTAGGGCCTGTTGAAAAAGCGTGTCCGCTCGAGCATCAGCCTCTTTCGCCGCCACAGCATCTGGCTGGATGTACTCGGGCATATCAAAGGGACTATCCGGCGCATCAGGATTCTGCTCAGGGTTCAACGCAATCCACGCCGCCCATGCGGTGGCCAAAGGCTCCGGGAAACGATCAGAAAGATACGTCGATAACCGCTCGTCTTCAGCCGCCACGGCTTCGATCCATTGCGTGTAAATCTGCACCTGAATCGAAAGTTGTCGGTTTGCGTTGGCATCAGCACGGGAAGCCTCAATGCGCGCGGTCGAGGCTTTGCTGAACGAAATCGACATCTCCCCGCCCCATTTGCTGGCCTGAAACCCACTCCAAGCCGTGGCGATCGCTGTCACTGACAGCAGCACGATCGCAATGAGTTCTCGCCAGCCGGCAGCAGAATCGGGTATGTAGCCACTTGATTCCTTCTCATCGGTCTCTGGTTCACCCACGGATGCAAAATACACCGCGGGGCAACCCAGCGCACAGGGCACTGGGAAGTTACCCGCGCGAATTCGCCACGAGATCCGGACTGTCGCCGCTAGGGTCATGTGAGCCAAGGAGGCGGAATGGTGAATCGTGCTGAAACCCGACGGCACGTTCGTGTCGTCGGAGCAGTAATCATTCGAGACAGACTCGTGCTCTGTGCGCAGCGAGGTAACCTCGGACACCTCCCCGGTCAATGGGAATTTCCTGGTGGAAAGATTGAATTAGGTGAGTCACCTAAAGCTGCCCTCGAACGCGAAATTCATGAGGAACTGAGCTGCACAATCCACGTAGGCAAAGAGGTCACCACAACGACGCATGACTATGGCTTCTCGATCGTGACCCTGACAACCTTCTACTGCCAAGTTGTATCCGGCACACCAAGAATGAGCGTGCACGCCTCACTGGCGTGGATCAACCCAGCAGAATTGCACACGCTGGACTGGTCACCAGCAGACAGACCGACAGTCACACACCTTCAAAGGGCTCTCACCTGACGAAAGACCCCTGTAGGGAACAGGTTCGAAAAACCAGGAGCCTGACAACCCAACCGACTCATCGGAAACTCATGGGCGCTACCGGGGTCGATCGCTGATGCGCACGATGCCACCGGTCACACCGACGAATCCCATTCCTGATGACGACAAGTACAAGGACGCATAATTGTTGTTGAACGCAATACCCGTGCCCGCCAATTGGCTGTACACAACCTTGCCAGTGCGGTAGTCCATGGCCGTCCAGTACCAGCGGTCAACGGCGCCTGGGCCTTTCGGCTTGGTGTAGGTGTAGATGAGGCCAGTCTCAGCGGAGAACTTCGGTACGACTGACGGTGCAATCACCTCACTATTGGTCCACACGTTTCTGCATGTGCCCGCTTTGGTGACATCAATACGAGCGATGCCCGGCGTTGTCGTTCGACCTGCTTGCGTGCTCGCCAATGACGCGTACCCGTAATTGTTTTCCACGATGAGAGAATCACCAATGGCGATGAGCGAATTCTCAGTAGCACTCGCACCCTTCGAGAACACTGGAGCGGAGCAAATTTCCTGACCATTCAGCCTCGGCTTCGTGTGATACACCACCACGTTTTCCGGATCTGCGTTATCAACAATGGCGACACGATTTCGCGTCATCAAGGTGGGAGTGGTGCCTGAACCAGCAGATTTTTGGCCCGGCTTCATCTCGCCGGCGTTCTCATACTCTTCGCGCCAGGTAACAGTCGGCACCAGGCCGTCAGCTTCATCAGCTCCCGCCGCCAGATCAAATCGGTACATCGCCTTGGTCGACACGATGTAGACGCCGCCGTCTTCATCCATAGCGAAGGAATTGCCAATCACTTCATCATCCATCACGTATTGACGTATTTCGCCGTCATCCTTACGGACGACACCGACGCCACCGTTATGCGTTACGAACCAGATATTGCCCATGAAGTCCGGCAGCGCGGACTGAATCGGATAGTCATCAGTGACGTAACTACTAAGGTCGACTTCCTTGACCTTATTCCACGTCTTCTTCCCATTCGACGTGCGGACGCGATAGGTAATCAGCTCATTTGTCGAAGTGGTGACGACCGCCCTGTCTCGATTATCGAGATAAAAGTATGAACCGGCGATCTGCGTATAGTCGTTTGCCGTGATCGCCCCGGCCGCCTCGGGCGGTTTCGGCAGTTTAAGTCGAGTAATGACGCTCATCTTCTTGGGATTCACCAAGGTCAAATAGGCCTCATTCAGCAGGCAGATCGCCACAATGCGCCCCTTCGAGTCGAAGGTAATGCTGGCGCATTCGCCCCCCAATAACAGTGACTTCACTCGCGGGGTCACACCCAAGGGACCAGCTCATGAATAGGCATCGGTCATGTACGCATCGTTGTGGATGTTCGACGTTCCGTTGGCCGACATATATGGATTGGTCGGGACGTCTGGCAGCGTCACCGGGCGCGGCGTTGCTGGTGCACCGTAATAGTTTTCGGCCTTGTTCATGCCAGGACCATCAGGGATGGGCTTAGCCATGGCAGTTCCACCGGTCAGGGCAAGGCCCACGACAGCAGTCACAGCAAGAACCCGCGAAGAACGTGAGATCGCCATGACAGAGTTGTAGCGAAAAAACCACCCTGATTTCCCGCAAGCTAATCTTCTGGGTCCTCGATATTCGGTTTTCACTCAATGCGCCTACGCCGCCCACGCTAAACACTGGACTTCACCGAAACCGGCTTCTCTTGAATTCGCCTGTCGGCCTGTCACCAGCAAAAAAAATCTGTCGTGCGCCACACTGTGAGGACGCGACAGTCAATTAAAGGAGAGCACTGTGAGTCGTCCGTTCGGCGTTACCCTCGTGGGAATTTTGGTGGTTTTGTCTGGACTTCTCTACGTGGTCACAGGCGTCATAGGGCTTTTCAACGCAGATATGCGGGCTGGGTTTGGCCTCATCACACTCATTCTTATCTTGGTTATCGGCCTCATCTACCTTGCCGTGGCCAATGGCCTCTTCGCCGGAAATAACTTCTCCAGGTTGCTGGTGGGTATCTTCACCGTGATTAGCCTGCTCATCGGAATTTTCGAACTCATCTTCATCAGCGGTGCTCGCTGGCACGGCCTTTGGGCTGCGGTCTTCTCTCTGATCATCCTAGGTTTCTTGTTCTCCCGGAACGCAACGCTGTTTTTCACTCGCCGCTGACTAAGCGGCTGCCGGGGAGATAAGCAATGAATCTTTCGCGAAGACAACTGATCGCAGTCTTGGCAGGCGGAGCCGGGGCCTTCGCAGCCACGAGTACCGGCGCTCTGGGTGCCTTGGGTGCCCGTGCACTTCAGGGAACCCAAGAAGGGCCAGCGAGTATCGGTGAAGTCCTCCGGAGCGCGAATGGCGAATTGCGCGTGCAACTTGTCGTAAACCCTGGCACCGCAATCGTCAACGGCTCAGCCGTCGCGGGTTTATCCACCTACAACGGTGAATTTCCAGCACCGACCCTCGTGGTGCGGCCTGGGGATCGCATGCGAATACGCCTAATCAACAACGGATCTACTATCACGAATCTGCACTTCCATGGCATGCACGTGTCACCCCGCGGACACCAGGACAACGTCTTCATAGAAGTTGGCCCGGGCCAGGTTCACGAGTACGACGTCAAAATCCCGCAAGACCATCCCGGTGGCCTGTTCTGGTATCACCCGCACCATCACACTGAGAGCGGACCTCAGGTTTGGTCCGGGCTGTCTGGACTAATAATCGTTGAGGGCGGCGCCTCGCTCTTGCCGCAGGTGCGGGAATTGCGCAAGCACTCCCTTGCCCTTCGCGAAGGTGGCCTCGGGCCTGATGGTTCGTGGGCTGACTACACGACTTTGTCCACCGATGCCACCGAGCTCTATGTCAACGGCATGCTCAACCCGCGCATCACCATCCGGCCCGGTGAGACCCAGTTCTGGCAGATCGGCAATATCGGAGTAGCGACCTACTATGCGCTCGGTCTTGACAATCACGAATTCACCGTCGTGGAGGAAGACGGCGCGATGGTCTGGCGTACATGGCAAACCGACACCTTGATCATGCCTCCCGGGAAGCGATACGGAGTTCTGGTGACCGCAAGGCGCGGCCGCGGCACTGTTCGACTTCGACAGTTGGGTTACAACCAGGGCAAAGCGCAGTGCCAGCACGGCCACTCATGCGCATGCGGATCACCGGCGATCAAGACCGCCCAGTGTCCGTACCCACCCACCTCGCCGATCCGCCAAGTTGGCTCACCGGACCGGTTGCCGACCGCAGAGTCCTCACGTTGAGCCAAGACATCGTCGACGGCGACCCGCAGTTCTACATTGATGGACTCATCTTTGACGAACTCACCTTCAAAGACGTCATTCAAGTGCGTTTAGGAACGACCGAAGAGTGGGTCATCCGCAACGCGTCGTCAAAAATTGCAGGATCCCCTGAGAACGAGGAGCATCCCTTCCATATCCACGTCAACGATTTCGTCGTCGTCGAACGCGGCGATTGGGACCCACTCACCAACAAGACGAGTAACCGAAAAGTAGCCCCGATGCGCAGCTATTCGGATACCGAGACGATTCCGTGGAACGCATACATGAGATTCCGCACGCACTTTGCCGATTACATCGGTCGAAGCGTGTACCACTGCCATCTTCTGTTCCATGAGGACCACGGAATGATGGGCGCTTTCGATATTGTCAACGCCGACGGGGAGGGCGCAGGCCCCGGCCAGCATCTTCCCAGCCATCATTGACATAGCGACCTATCTCACCGTGATTTTCGGTTCAGTCTTGGCTTCAAGTGCAATGTCTTTCACCGTTCTCATCAGCAGCAGGATTACAGCACGTGGGCACTCATACTGTCTTGCGGCATCTGCGCGAAATGCCCACATATGAGGATCAGGAGATTTAGCGGCACTAGCCCGAGTGTTCGACCAGTTTGATCCGGTCACCCCATCGCGGAATCACACGCGCGACGACGGCACCCACTACGGCCGATGGAATCAGTGTCCAGCCTCCCATCGCAAACCCGATGGCGATCCCCAAAGCAATCGCGATCGGCCACTTCATGGGTGCTGTGGCAATCACGGAGGCGACCACACCAACGGTCATCGCGGAATAAACCCCTGGTCCGTTGGGCAAAATCAAAGAAATCAACAAGCCTGACGCTGCTCCCACAAACATAGCTGGGAAGAACGGGCCGCCACGAAATCCTGCCCCAAGTGATACGGCGTAGGCAATTGACTTGAAAGCGATGATCGCAACGACCGTCGAAATACTCGTGAGTGTTGGCAGGTCGGTAATCAATTCCTCGCCCGAGGTGACGACGAATATGGCGCGTTCACCTGTGAGGTATTCCATCAAGATCGCTACCGATCCGATGACCAATGCAGCACCAATCAGGATGCGCAGGTGCGGACCTGGTCCGGCTGCGCGGGCGATCAAGAAGCCTACGAGACGGGCCACTGATATCGCGATGGTCGCGATAACCGCGACCAGGATCGCCCAACCCAGGTCGTCGAACTGAACTGAAGACGACTGTGCTCCAAGAGACAGACTTCCGGCCAGTAGTGGGCCCACGAACAGCGCCATAATCGCACCCAAGGCGCCGATGCCAACAATACTTTTGACGCTTTTCGCATCCGTGCACTTCATCCACTTCGCTGCAAGACCACCGACAACCGACCCGGTAGCAACCAGCGCCACCTCTGGGCCAAGAACTGCTCCACCAAACAGCGAAAGAAGGATCGCAAGAATTGCCCCGAGATACTGCCTGGGCGTAAGGCTGCTTATCTTGATGCCACCCAGCGGCGAGTGACCGTCATCGCCGACATACCGGCGCACCATGTAGATCAGCACAGCGGCCACCACTAGCACACCAAACACGTACCAAACAGGTGTCGACTCCCACGTTTCTGGGATGGTCTCCCACATCAGTTCAATGCCCGCATTGACGAGCAGGAGTACGCCATAGCCAAGCACTAGGCCGACCACACCGGCAACGATCATGGCCGGAATCATGCGGCGAGTGGTGGAGACTTCATCTGGGGATCGGGACACGCACATACCCAACCACTCCACCGATTAGCAGGAGCAGTTGGGTCGAAAAAGTGTTGGGAGATATCGGATTTCCGATGTGTCGGGGGTTGTGGTTGTCGGTGGCTTGACCTATACTCGTACACATGTTCGA
>JAFMCH010000077.1 GCA_017857875.1 Actinomycetota bacterium
GGGAGCCTGGGCCACCACGCGTTACGGCTCATTGACCACCGTCGCGGAGAGGCTCAAGCCGGAAAGTCTCTATGACCGATTCGTGGCGTATCGCGAGAGCCTAGGCATGGAAATCCTGCCACTTGGCGGCACCGACACCATTCGCCAACTCGCTGATCGATTACGTCAGGGCGGGCTCGTGTGTCTCCTTGCTGACCGCGACCTGAATCGTTCGGGGGTGCCGGTCCAGTTCTTTGATGCCACGGCATCCATGCCACCCGGCCCAGCCATGCTGTCGATCATGACGGGTGCACCGCTGATGGCCGTCTCGACTTGGCATGTTGACGGTGCTACCCACGCGGACATCACCCCACCCATCAGCGTCCCTGGGGCTCACACCCAGGCCCAGCATGCGCGCGATCTCACGCAGCGATTGGCTGATGAATTCGCCGTTGGTATTTCGCAGCATCCGGCAGACTGGCACATGATGCAAAAGCTGTGGCACGACGACCTGGACTCTTGATGAGCGAGTCAGTGGCGCGGCAGTCTCAGCAACGTCAATTGAGTGTGGGTCTGGTGTGTCCATATGCCTGGGATTCACCCGGTGGCGTGCAGGCGCATATCCGCGACCTGGCACAAAACTTACTACTGCACGGACATCGCGTTAGCGTATTGACGCCGGTGCAGGATCCGGAGTTGCTGCCGGACTACGCCGTAGATGGAGGTCGTCCACGATCAGTCGCGTACAACGGATCTGTTGCCCGTCTTACCTTGGGAGTGCGGGCCACGGGTCGGGTCCGCAAGTGGATCCGCGAAGGTGAGTTTGATGTTGTGCATGTTCACGAACCAATGGCACCGAGCCTGTCCCTTCTGACGTGCTGGGTGGCGCGAGGTCCGATTGTGGCCACCTGGCATTCGTCCATTGTCCGGTCGCGGGCGCTCAATGCCGGCTACTACGTAGCGCAGACAGCAATGGAAAAAGTGGTCGCACGGATAGCGGTCAGTGAATATGCAAGGCGCACGCTCGTGGACCACTTGGGTGGCGATGCCGTACTCATTCCCAACGGCGTGCAAGTGTCGGCGTTTGCCGATGTCGAGCCGCTCCGTCGATGGCCAGGTCCGCGCGTGATGTTCTTGGGTCGAGCCGGCGAGCCTCGAAAAGGGCTGGCCGTGCTGCTCGCTGCCTGGCCGGCTGTTTGCGCTGCTATTGAATCCATCGGCTTGGTGATTGTCGGGCATGCAGATGCGACGGAGGTTCTTGACCAGGTGCCTGTGGAACTACATGAAACCATCGAGTTTCTCGGTCCCTTGAGTGACTATGACAAGGCCCGGGCCTTGCGGTCGGTTGATGTATATGTGGCACCCAACACCGGGGGAGAATCCTTCGGGATCGTGCTGTTGGAGGCAATGGCCGCCGGCACGCCGGTTGTAGCCAGCGACCTAGCCGCGTTTAGGCGCGTTCTCGATGAGGGCCGAGCCGGCGCAACTTTCGCGAATGGCGATTCCGCCGATCTTGCCCGCGTGTTGACCACGCTTGTCTCTGACGATGACGAACGCGCGCGCTTGAGCGTCGCTGGCTATCAACGTGCGCTCGTGTTTGATTGGAGCAGGGTCACCGCGGAGATCCTTGCCGTCTATGACTCGGTGAGTCACCCCGGGGACTCCGTAGGAGTTGACCTGCGCGGTCAAATCGTGGGCCGGCTAGCCCAACGGCACAGCGGTGACCGCCATGGGCAGTCTGAGTCGGAGTCATCGTGACGTTGGCCGATGTTTTTCTGATCGTCGGGATCGTCGTTGTCCTGATGGCTATTGGGCTGTATCTGAGCATGACTGCCGGAAGGCTCGATCGCCTGCATCGCCGCATTGATGCATCAAGGGCTTCCCTTGATCTACAGCTGGCGCGCAGACAGGCCATTGCGCTGGAGTTATCGGCCAGCGGATTGCTCGACCCAGCGACAGCGGCTGTCGTTGCCGACGCAGCGCACGCTGCGCGTCGCGCAAGCGAGATTAGCGATTCTGGGCAGACGCATAGCCCTATTGCGGCCCCGGACTCGGCTGTTGGCTCTCCACCATCGATCGTGAATCGATGGATGGTGGAGAGCGATTTGACCGGGGTGCTCGTTGAAGTGTTCGGTGATCGCTACGAGGTGGCCCAGGTCATGGAACTCCCCGAGGGAGAGGAACTGCTGGCCGCCTTGGCCGGAGTCTGTCGCCGGGTTGAATTGACTCGTCGGTTCCTCAATGATGGTGTGCGGGCATGCCGACAGGTACGACGCCACAGGTCGGTGCGATGGCTGAATCTGGCTGGCCGCACGCCATGGCCTGAAACAGTCGAAATGAACGACACGCCGCCTACCGGCCTGACCCTCGGGGCTTAGTAACGACGTACCGTGTATCCATGACGCATAGGTTCACTGGTCGAAAGCCAACGGGATTCGCGGTCCTGGCGGTATCAGCGGCATTCGTGCTGAGTGCCTGCGGCGGCGGCGATGATGGATCCACGTCGCCGGTGGCCTCTGTTGTTCCGACAACGCCTTCGACGAGCGCCACCGCGTCGCCATCCCCGTCAGATTCAGTCACGGTCACCACGGCATCGCCGTTTTCTGGGCTGCCCGACGGCGCGGATAAACCAGTGCTGGTCGTCAAGCTAGACAACACCAAGGCTGCCCAACCCCACGCAGGGCTGACGGCTGCCGATCTGGTGTACGTCGAAGAAGTGGAGTGGGGCTTGACGCGGTTGGCAGCGGTGTTCGCCACGCAAATCCCCGACGTGCTGGGTCCGGTTCGATCTGCGCGGGTCAGCGACATCGATATCGTCGAGCCGTTTGGTCGCGTTGCTTTCGCCTACTCGGGTGCCCAAGGGAAACTCCTCCCGTCCCTCGCCGCCGCAAACTTTTTCGATGCCTCCGCCAACGCTAGCTACGTGGGTTGGTTCGACGATGCAAACCGCAACTCACCCGTGGACCACATGATTCGCCCCGCCGAAGTTCTCGACCAGTTTCCAGACGCGGCAAGGGCGTCAAGTATCGGACTTGAGTTTTCAGCCCAACCCCCTCGTGGTGGAGCACCTGGCACCGAAGCCTCAGCCACCTGGCCGTCATCGTCAATAAGTTTTTCGTGGGACAAAGCGGCTGGCGATTACATCGTGAGCATGGATGGCTCTGTCTCGCGTGCCGCCGAGGGTGGGTCCCAGCGGGCTGCAACGGTTGTCATCCAGTCAGTAGTTCAAAGCGATTCCGGTTACGGCGATAAATTCGGTGGTGTCACTCCTCAGATCGATGTGATCGGCTCTGGGGACGCGGTCGTATTGCGCGATGGTCAGTCGTGGCCGGTCACCTGGGAGCGATCCGGGGGTCCGGAGGGCACGACCTACCTGCTCGCCGACGGATCCGTCATGCCTTTTGCCATTGGACAGGCGTGGATAGTGCTCCTAGACGCCACCCGGTCACCCGCTGTTTCGTGACCTGACGAGTACGGTGGGTATCGGCGCGCTGGTTGCGCAGGCGGACATCGGCGACCACTCGCCGAGCCTCAACCGGCCAGTCCGGGCAAAGCGGTCTACCATGATCACCACTGCCAGATCGTGAACGGCAAAGAGGCGTCGGCAGGAGCCCTCACTTCGAAAGGATCGACATGGTCAGCGAGAGTTCACGTTCCCCGGAGTCTGTCGGCACGTCGCGCGTAAAGCGTGGCATGGCTGAGATGCTCAAGGGTGGCGTCATCATGGACGTCGTCGATGCCGAGCAAGCAAAGATCGCCGAGGACGCCGGCGCTGTTGCAGTGATGGCCCTTGAGCGTGTGCCCGCCGATATCCGCGCTGAGGGCGGCGTCGCACGCATGTCCGACCCCACGATGATCGGCGAAATCATCGACTCGGTCACCATTCCGGTCATGGCGAAGGCTCGGATCGGCCACTTCGTCGAGGCTCAGATTCTGCAGTCGCTCGGCGTGGACTTTATTGATGAGTCGGAGGTGCTCACTCCGGCCGACAACGCGCACCACATCGACAAGCAGCCCTTTACCGTGCCATTCGTCTGTGGCGCGACGAACCTCGGCGAGGCGCTTCGACGAATCAATGAAGGCGCGGCCATGATTCGCTCGAAGGGCGAAGCCGGTACCGGTGATGTCTCAAATGCCGTTACGCACATGCGCCGGATTCTTGGCGAGATTCGTCGAGTGTCGGCGATGAGCCCAGATGAGTTGTACGCCACCGCTAAGGAACTTCAGGCACCTTATGACTTGGTCGTTGAGGTTGCTCAAAGCGGCAGGTTGCCTGTGGTGTTGTTCACCGCCGGTGGTATCGCAACACCAGCGGACGCAGCGTTGATGATGCAGATGGGCGCCGACGGTGTCTTCGTGGGGTCGGGCATTTTCAAGTCCGGTAACCCGGTGCGGCGAGCCGAAGCGATCGTGCAGGCGACGCGTCATTATCAAGACGCTGACACGCTTGCCAAGGTCTCTAGTGACCTAGGCGAAGCCATGGTGGGAATCAATGTGGCTGACCTTCCTGTTCACCATCGCCTCGAAGACCGAGGTTGGTGACGCCCGAAGTCACGGTAGGCGTGCTCGCCCTTCAGGGCGATGTCCGCGAACACATGCAACGACTGCGTGAATTGTCGGTAACCGCTGTCGCCGTGACGAGTCCACAACAGTTGGGCGATATCAATGGATTAGTGCTTCCGGGTGGCGAGTCCACAACGATGTCGATACTCGCCCGGCGGGAAGGTTTCTTGGATCCACTGAGAGAGTATCGCTCGGCGGGAGGGCCGTGTTTTGGTTCATGCGCGGGATTGATCATGCTGGCGGATGAGCTCATTGATGGTCGACCAGATCAGCAAACCATTGGTGGGCTCAGTATTTCCGTGCGGCGCAATGCGTTCGGTCGCCAGGTTGATTCCTTCGAAACCATTGTTGAGATGCCGGCGCTCGGTCCCGACCCATATCCGGCCGTGTTCATTCGGGCTCCGTGGGTCGAAACAGTTGCCGAAAACGTTGAGATCCTGGCCATTAATGACAAGACCGGCGCCATCATCGCGGTGCGCCAGGAGAGCGTATTGGCCGTTTCATTTCATCCGGAACTGACCGATGACCTTCGCCTGCACAGATATTTTGTAGATATCATCACCGAACAGATGTAGCGCGGGCACAGACCGAGTGCGCGGGCACAGACAGTGAGGCAGATCAGATGAGCGGCCATTCCAAGTGGGCAACGACGAAACACAAGAAAGCGGCGATTGATGCCAAGCGGAGCAAGCTGTTCGCCCGCCTGATCAAGAACATTGAGGTTGCCGCACGTCTCGGTGGCGGCGACCCTGACGGGAATCCCACCCTTTATGACGCTATCCAGAAGGCGCGCAAGAACTCCGTACCGATCGACAATATCGAGCGGGCGGTCAAGCGAGGTTCGGGAGCCGAAGCAGGAGGCGCCGATTATCAAACGATCATGTACGAGGGCTATGGCCCGAACGGGGTGGCCGTGCTCGTTGAATGCTTGACCGATAATCGTAATCGAGCCGCGTCTGAAGTGCGGGTCGCGCTGACGCGAAACGGTGGCTCGATGGCTGATCCTGGTTCGGTGTCCTATCTGTTCGCACGCAAGGGTGTGGTGATGGTGCCGGCCGTTTCTGGTCTCAGCGAGGACGATCTCCTCATGGCCGTATTGGATGCAGGTGCCGAGGAAGTTTCTGATCTTGGCGGCACCTTTGAGATTCTGAGCGAGGCAACCGACGTGGTTGCCGTTCGTACGGCGCTGCAGGCTGCCGGGATGGATTATGACTCCGCTGAAGCCACTTTTGTGCCGAGCATGTCTGTACCGGTGGACGCTGAAGCAGCCGCCAAGGTTATTCGTTTGGTCGAGGCCCTAGAAGACAGCGATGACGTGCAGGCGGTATACACGAACATAGACCTCTCTGATGAGGTCTTGGCCCAGATCGATCTGTAACTGCCTGAACGCACTTGCCGGTATGAGAGGGTCGTTGCTGTCGGCGGCCAGACGTGCCTAACGTGTGAGCCGCTCGTATTTTGGAGGAACAGATGTCACAGCGGCGGGGCAAGCAGTTAACTGGTTGGGATGCGGCGACGTGGCGTGCGGCAGCCGAGGATCCATCTTTGCGTTCGACGGTTGTGGCACTGGTCCTTTTGGATTCTGCACCAAATTGGAAGCGACTACGTGAGCGCATCGAACGCCTCACAAGACTTGTTCCGGTGTTACGTCAGCGCCCGGTGCGCGGCGCATTCGGCATCTCCGCGCCGCGATTAGCGGTTGACCCTGACTTTGATCTTGATCTTCATCTGCATCGATATCGGCTACCGGGCAGGGGGTCTTGGGATCAGCTTATGACTGAGGCTCGCCGTCTCAGTCTCAGCGATTTCGATCACAACCGACCCCTGTGGGAGATCGCGGTGGTGGAAGGCCTACCCGGTAAACGTGCGGCGGTTCTCATGAAGTTGCACCACGCGATTGCCGACGGCCAAGCCACCGTCATGATCGGCCTTGCCCTCTTTGAATTGTCTGCCCAGCCGAATCCAGATGAACCTCCAACCCCTGCTGCACCGATAGCCGAATCGGTCAGCGTCACCGAGGTGAGCTTGGCTGATATCGCCGACAACGTTCGGCGGGGGGTTGGTGCTGCTGAGCGAGCCGCTGGCATCTTGGGTGATCTAGCCCGCGGCACGGTAAGCGATCCGGTCCGTACCTGGACGGGGGCTTGGAACACCGTGGGGTCTGTCACCCGGTTTGCCGCGATGCCTGAAGGTTCACTGTCGCCACTCATGACCAAGCGATCGACCACTTACCGCTTTGGCGCCTTTGACCTGCCATTCGCCGATCTCAAGGGTGCAGCCAAGGGTCGCGGTCGGAGCGTGAATGATGCATTCATGGCCGCCGTGGGGTCCGGGCTGGATCGCTACCATGCCCGCCATTCCCAGGTGGCCGACGAACTGCGTTTCAACGTGCCTATCAGTTTGCGCGGAGACCCCGGGGACCGATCTGGCCAGGCGGCAAATGCGGTGACCGTCGCGCGGTTTGTGCTTCCCGTTGCTGGATTGAGTGTCGATGAGCGTATGACTGCCGCGAGCGAAGCCGTTGCGCACTGGCGCGATGAGCCGGCGTTGCGGCTAGCTGATCCGCTCGCCGAGGTGAGTTGGTTGGTGCCTGTGCCGGTTTTGGCCCAGGCGGCAAAGGCCAGCGATGTCACCACGAGTAACGTTCCCGGACCGCCGCTCCCGCTGTACCTCGCCGGTGCTCGTGTGGTGGGTATGTATCCGCTGGTTGCCACAATCGGTGCGGCAGTCAGTGTCACGATGGTGACCTACGACGGTGCTGCATTCATCGGCGTATCCGTTGATGACCGGGCCGTACCCGATGTGGCAGACCTGGTTGATGACCTTCGAGCCGGCTTCAAGGAAGTCACCGGTGCTGTGGTGGGCGGAGCGGACCCGTTTGTGAAGCCATCCCGGGGAGACGCCACGCCCAAAGCGCGTCAGGTGCGCAAGCAAGCCGAGGCGAGCCGCTAATCTGCTCGTACATGTGTTCGTGTCAGGTGATGTGCTCGGTGAGCAGCTAGTGTCCAGCGCCCCCGATGTACGCGTAGAAGCGAGGTGACTTGTCCATGGGCGCTGCGCCCGATCAGCTCGTGATGGGCATCGATCCCGGATTGACACGCTGCGGGGTTGGCGTTGTTCAGGTCTCATCTGGGGCGCGATTGCGCTTGGTGCACGTGGGTGTAGCTCGCACGTCTTCGACCGATGAACTTGCTCAACGTTTGCTGAGCCTCGAAGACCAACTCGCCTCAGCTATGGATCATTATCAACCTACCCGCGTGGTGATAGAACGAGTCTTCAGTCAGCACAATGTGCGGACGGTGATTGGTACAGCACAGGCCTCAGCAGTTGCCGTACTCCTGGCCGCCCGTCGTGGGGTACCCGTGTCTATGCGCACGCCAACGGAGACTAAAGCAGCAGTAACGGGAAGCGGCCGCGCTGACAAGGCGCAGGTAACTGCGATGGTGATGCGCATTCTGCGCGTTCGCGAACCCATTCGACCCGCAGATGCTGCAGACGCCTTGGCTCTGGCCATTACCGAAGCGTGGCGTGGGCAGGCTCAGGCAAGGATTCTCACCGCAGCGGGGACATTGGCGTGATCGCCTCGGTCAGCGGGATTGTGCTCCAAGGCCAAGGGGACACGGTCGTCATCGAAGTCGGCGGTATTGGCCTATTGATTCAATGCCCGGCGTCGACCGCCGCCACCGTGCGGGTGGGGGAAACCATGTCGCTAGCTACGGTCCTGGTGGTGCGTGAGGATGCGCTGACGCTCTACGGGTTCGCCGATGCTCAGCAACGCGAAGTCTTTCAACTCGTGCAATCGGTCACGGGCATTGGCCCGCGTACGGCGTTGGCCGTGGTGTCGACGATGACGGTCGATCAATTGCGTCAAGCTATCGCTGCCGAAGACTTGGCTAGCATCACTCGTATTCCAGGCATCGGCCGCAAGGGTGCTCAACGCATGGTGCTTGAGCTCAAAGACTCGCTTGGCGTCGCCGCGAGCACTGATGCGGCGACCCCAGCGACCGCCGAACCGTGGCGCACCGATGTGCAAGCTGGGCTGGAATCCCTGGGCTGGAACCCACGCCAAGCGTCGTGGGCGGTCGCTGAAATCGCAGATGATCCTGGCCTTGCACCCGGAGAAGAAGCAGATATCGCAGCGCTCCTCAAAGCTGCCCTACAGCGACTGAATCGATCAATATGAGGGGTTGCGCGTGGCGATAGGTGAGCGCGAGCCAGGTCCGGGGCCAATGGCCGCGGGCTATGAGGAGCGGTTGGTTGCGAGCGACGCTGATGCCGAGGACTTCGCGATTGAGGGTGCGCTACGGCCGGAGCGACTGGGGGAGTTCGTC
>JAFMCH010000078.1 GCA_017857875.1 Actinomycetota bacterium
AGACTCCACCGGGCGAGGCCTAGTGGTGCCCGACCCGACCCAGGGCGCTATCTCGCGCTTGTTGGGATTTCCGGTCAGCGTCACGTCCAAGATGCCGTCAACGGCCGCCGGTGGCACCGCCACGGTCGGCCTGGTCGACTTCTCACAGATCGCCGTCGCGCGGGACTTGACCCCAACGGTCACGATCTTGCCCGAGCGGTACGCGGAGTTTGATCAGCAAGCCATTCGGGTCGTCACTCGATGGGATGCCGCACCATTGAACCCCGAAGCGGTCGTCACCCTGAGCGGAATCACCACCTGGGCGACTGCCTAACCAGACTCCATGCGGGTGACGTGCGTCCCACCTACTGCGCGCGTCACCTGCATGGTTGCGACTGCCCCAGGGCACCCACTCACTTGCGCGCAGAGTGTGGAGCAGACGCAGCGAAGCCCCGGCTACCAAGGCCGGGGCTTCGCATTGTGCGGGAAGGATCCATAGGGTGCCGGGCCGACCATCACCGACGCAACTAAGTGTCGCGAGATTGCCCGAGATGACCAGATAGACTGACCACACTGGTCTTCCACGAGGTCGTCGGGGGTGGTCATGCCTGGCCAAGCTCACCCCTCACCGAGCCGGACTCGCCGCTGGCTGGGCAGCTGGCCCAACGGCAGGGCTACAGCACCTTCGACATCGACGCGACGGCTGATGCATGGGCATTCTTCGAACAGCGCACCCGGGACTCATGAGCGTTCGAGGTCCGTCCGCCCCACGCGACAAAAGCCCCCGACTGTTCAAGGATCATGAGTCAGGGGCTTTTGCTTTGCACACTCGTTAGGACCAGTCAGACATATGCCCAGGCGGACACATGCAGGGCGCTTCGCCTCGGTAGGGCGCGGTTCTACGCTCACTCTCCCCACCGAAGTCGAGTTCGGTTCACTTGGCGATTACTCCTCGGGCGCGGGCACACCGGTGAGGGTGGATTCCTCGGGCGCGGGCACACCGGTGAGGGTGGACTGACTCGGCTCGTCGTCGCCGGAACCGCCGCAAGCTGCAAGAGAAAGTGCAATGGTCGCGGCCGCTAGGGCTCCTGCAATTCGCTTCATGAATGTTATGGTGACATAACAAGCGATAAGTGTCAAAATGAGCAATCGCTACAGCGTCGGATTATGCCAATTTCGTTGATATTTCATGGGGGAGCGCACAGCGCACCCGGCGTAAGAACTCATAATCCGACAGGTCGTGGGTTCGAACCCCACCCGCCCCACCGAGTTCGGCGTGTGCTTCTTCACGAGTCGGTACGCCTGGCCTCAAGTGACATGCAGTGTCACGAAGTGATGCCTACGAGATGCAAACCAACTGCGAGGCCCATCAGCGCCTGTTCGCTGCCTCTGTCACGGTCGCCATCGCCCCGACAAGACGGGAGGCCGGGTGAATGAGGTGTACGTTTCCCCCATGACAACCGTGGTCTCGGTTCACTCCTTCAGAGGAGGGACCGGTAAGAGCAATACGACGTCC
Organism: Actinomycetota bacterium; assembly: GCA_017857875.1. GTDB lineage: Bacteria > Actinomycetota > Actinomycetes > S36-B12 > S36-B12 > M55B157. The sequence goes on from JAFMCH010000078.1 coordinate 1,496, forward strand.
AACGTTGCCGCGAATCTGGTTGCTCTAGGTCACCGGGTGGGTGTCATCGACTGTGATATTCAAAGTCCTGGAATCCATGTCCTCTTCGGCTTCGACGAAACTTTGGATCGCACGCTCAATGACTATCTGTGGGGGACTCGTCCTATCCGGGACGTCGCTCACGACATCACCGATCGCGTGTCCATGTCGATGGCCGTGTCTCCCGGCGGGTCCCTTCATCTCGTCCCCTCGAGTATGAAACCCGGAGACATCGCAAGGATCCTGCGCGATGGATACGACGTGGAGTCCTTAAGTGACGGGATGCGCCAGCTCGCACGGGATCTGGATTTGGACTTTCTTTTCGTTGACACTCATCCCGGCCTCAACGAGGAGACTCTCCTTTCGATCACCCTAAGCGACGTTCTGCTGCTCATCCTGCGACCGGACCGCCAGGACTATCAGGGGACCGCCGTGACAGTCGATGTCGCTCGCCGACTCGAGGTGCCGACGCTGTTCCTCGTGGCCAACAAGGTGCCCTCGGGGCTGACCAACCTCCGCGAGCAGTTGGACGATGCCTACGGGGCCGAGACCATTGCCGTCCTACCGCTTTCCGAGGAGGTGGTTGTCAACGCGTCAGGTGGCCTGTTCTCACTCCTCTACCCGGAACATCCATGGTCACAGCAGGTGCGCGGCATCGCAGAACGTCTTCATGCGGGAGTGCCGTCATGAGTGACACGGTGATGAAGATGGCCCTATCTCACGTATCCACTCTCGACGTTGCCGCCCGGGCCGTTGCTGATACTGCCGGGCGTTTCGGCCTTGAGGCGATCGAGTGCACGCAGCTGGCGTCACTCCTGAGTGAGGCACTGGCGACGGTGATCGCAGACTCATTCGATGGGTCAGACATGATCGACGTGGATGTTTCCGTGGGATATGAACCCGGGCGAGTGAACATCGTTCTCAAGCAGCGTGGCGCACCCTCCACGTATCTCAACGGTGAATTGCCCGTGAGATTGGAAACGCTGCTCGCACTTGGCTATGCCGAATCGATGGAGTTCGTCAGTGACGGGGTAAGAGGCAGTGAACTAAGAATCAGCCGCTCGGTGAACACGGGCCGCCTTGTGGATGATCCAAAATTCGTTGCGGATGTCGAAGCTGAGGGCAACGATGACGAATCGGTGGATATCGACAGTATGGTCATCCGACCAATCACCAACGATGACGCCGTTGAAGTTGCGCGCCTGTACTTCCGTACCTACGGCTACACCAAGATCGGCATGTCGTGGCTCTATGAGCCGGAAGTCTTCCGACACAAAATCGAGACGCACATCCACGAGGGAATGGTCGCTGTCCTGCCGTCCGGGCGCATCGTGGGCCACACTGGGCTGCTGCGTCCCACTTCGGATTCGCCGTCGGCCTCGGGCGGCCCGGCTGCCGTCGACCCGGCCTTCCGGCAGCTCGGGATCGTCAGCCGCCTCGATGAGGCCTTCATGCCGCAAATAGTCGCCCTGGGGATGCGCGGAATCTACGTCGAGGGAGTTACCGCTCATCCGGCCAGTCAAGCCGGGGCGCTCAGGGTCGGGTTGCACGAGACCGGGCTCGTGCTCGGTCGACAACCGGCGGACGTGGAGTTCATCGGGTTTGACGGGCCCAAGGGATTCCGCCGCGCCGTCATGATTCTGTACCGGCCGCTCATGGCACCGGTTGAAGAAGCGGTATATGTGCCTGCTCGTTATCGCGACATCCTTGAGCGTATATACGAGGTCGTTGGCTTGCCTCGCCTGGTCCACTCCGAGGCAGGTCGACCACCGGCCGACCTGCCTGCGAAATCACAATTCGTCACCGAGTTGCTGTCTGCGACCAAGCACGCACAGATTCGAGTCGCGAAGTACGGACAGGACTTCGTGGAAGCCCTCCAAGGCCTCATCCGCCGTTTCGAGACAGAGCGATTCGAAGTGATCACGGTCCACCTGCCGCTCATGAACCCGCTGACCGCCTACTTCGGCTCGGGTCTGGGAGAACTGGCGCTGTCCTTCAACGCTGTCTTCCCACAGCAGGATCCGGGTGACGAGCTTGTCCTTGGAGTGAACCTGAGCGAACAAGACCCCGAGACGATTGTCGTTGCCTCGGAGTTCGGCCGGGAGTTGCTCGACTACGTGATCGCGGACCGCGATCGCGTGATGGGTGCCCTTCAGTCGCGGGCTCGATCACGAGCCTCAATGGCTCGCATACTCGACGGTCTGTGAAACTGGAGCGTGCAGGAGGGCCAGAACCCGGTCAGGCATGGCCTGCCGGTAGGAGTGTTGACAGGGGGTCTAAGAGTGTGCGCGCCCGATCGGCAAGTTGCCGGAGGTCGCTGCTGCCCGGATCGAATGCCGAAGCGCTCATAGACATGTATGACCGGTCCAGGCCCTCGGCCATGAGCGCCCTTGCGTCAAGGTCCGCGAACTCCGCTATGGCACCCAGCGTTGATCGAGTTTCGCTCACGAGCCGCTCGTAGGTCGTCACGATGGCTCTGCCTTGCTCGATGAGCGGCACGCCGTGCTCGATGATGGGGGTGAGGGCCGCACACCACTGCGCACTGGCCACTTCTTCAATGGGCGCGTTCACGAACTGCTCCCAACCTGGAAACAGGTTGAAGTTCCACCATCGCTTTCCCCAGGGAGCACAATCGCTGTAACCGGCAATGTTCAGCGGTACGTCCATGGGATAGGTGAAAAACCAGGTGGGATGTCGCCAGCCGGCCATGAGACTGCGAATGGCATCCTCTGGATCACGCACGATGAAGATGAACTGCGCGTCAGGGAACCCAGCTGACAGCTCCGGTATGCGCCAGCAGTGACCGGTGTCCTTGTCGACCAGCCGTACCGGGCCGTCTGTGTCCGCGGCCCACACGGGATCAAGGGGTGGCAGGGTAAAGGGCGCGGTTTCGCTCTGCTCTGAGCCCGCGAAGGGGCCCGCAGTCTCGGTGCCAAGTTCCTCAACAAGCTCATGGGGGAGATCAAGGTATTGGGCCGGGACCCCCTGGCTGGCGCAGCGATCTGCCCATCTTCGCTGCTCATCCTCGCGCCAGGCTCGCTCCCCCCGGTATGCCTCTGCCACGTAGTCGGCCGCGACGGCGTCAGCGCCGGGAAATGATCCGGTCACCTCCTGCCCACCGAGGCGGTGCCAGAGGAATCTGCTTTCGCGCCCGAGTTTGAAAACGCTGGGTTCGCGAGATAACACATTCTGAAGCAAGGTCGTGCCCGAACGCGGCGACCCCATAATGAAGATGGGGCGCTGCAGCCGTTCACGAGCGTCAGTCATCTCGATCCCGAAGTTCACGGGACCGAGACCTGAGCCGTTGGAAGTAGTCACTCTCGGTGATCTCCTGGACTTCCGCAGCCACCTTGGCCCGATCGATCTGCACGGACAGTTGTTGGACCTGCTCGTGCAGGCGACGCTCGCGCGCCACAATCTCGATGCCCATCGTCTGGAAGGTGCGAGCGAGGTCGCCGAGTTCGTCCGTCCGTTGAGCGGCGGTGTCCAAAGTTGTCGGATCGAAGGTGCCGTCGGCCAGTGAGGTGGCCCCACGCGCGATCGCATCGACCGGCTTGGTGATGCGGCGGCTCAGGAGCACCCCGAGGACCAGTCCGACGAGAACCACGAGGACCGCGATGAGGGCCATCCTTATGGCAAGCCCGCGTGCGGGCGCCGCCAACTGCTCTTGGTTCACTGCGGCGACGAGTATCCAGTCCAAGTCGCCACCGGTCGTTGACGTTTGAACACGCCAGGCGTCATCACCATCAGGGTTCCAGGGGGCCTGAATGGTCGTCGTGACCTCGACCCCTGCTTCGGTCGGTGCGGCGGCGAGGATCGAGGCGATCGCCTCCTGCCCTGCGGACGTCTGCGTCGCGACAGATACCGCCGGTGATCCACTGGCGATAACTTCGCCGGCGCGGTTGAGGATCAAGAAGAAACCATCCCCAGCAAAGGTGAGATCTGCAAAGGTCTGCTGCAATTCAGATTGGATGGCCGTGAGTCGCTGCTGAACTTCGGCGTCCACATCATCGACGTAGACGCCGGTCCCGACGAGCCAATCCCATGGTTCGTAGAGAAACATGTAGCCGATCTTGGGTGCGGGCAGTGCTCCGTCCAGCCTCTCCCAGTTGTAGTCCAGGTACCCGCTGCCTTGCGTCAGCACAAGTTCACGTGCTTCGCGTAGCAAGTACCTCCCGTCGGCATCCTGCATATCTGCGAGGTTGCGGCCCTGAATGCGATCGTCGGGGTGGCCGATCGCGTTGAGATCGAGGTCGTAGACAAAAAAGTAGTCATCGTCACCGAATCGCACGTTCTTCACCATGTCCAGGGAGCGGGCCTGCGCCTGCGCGGTGGTGAGTTCGCCGTTCGCTGCGGCTGTGGCGAACTCATCGAGCGAGGCCACGATGGGAGCGGCGGTGTCCCGCAAACTCTGCTTGCGCTTCTCCAAGGCCTCAGTTTTGTATGACACGATGTCGTTGTATTCAATTTGCACGAGGGCGCTGATGGCGGCCTGCACATTGCTGACTTCTTGTTCGGACTGGTCAGTGAGCGATGTCGTCACCGCGTTCACAGCCACGGCGGTGTAGACGATGCCGGAGAGGGAGAGAACGAGCGCGATGCCCAAGGGAACGCGCTGGCTGAAGGTCAAGCGAAAGTGCCGGCGGGGAGATTTCGGGTCCACGACCACGTAATCAGTTTGGCCTAGCGACCCCTGGGATGGCGCGGCGGGGCAACTGTCCACGCATCAGGGGGCCACTATTGTCGGGTGAGCGGGATGGGGTGGCCGCGCAGGAGCAAGCTGAGTAGTAGGAATGAGAGGAATGCGATGGTGGAACGTAGGTCCCACCTGGCAGGCTGAGGGGCATCCCCGGGAGGAGTCACTGTGCTGACCAAACGATCTGTCTTCGAACCGAGTGTGTGGCAAAAGGATGAACTCTTTGCCGAAGCGCTCACCAGCGACGAGCGGCTCTGGGTGCCGGCGTCCCAGGAGGGTGCCTGGTTGCGCCCACTGCTGTTCGACACCAGCCAGGGCATGTGGGTCAACATCACCCGCATTCGGAAAGAGGGCTTCATCAGTCGGCACGCACATCCTTCGCCCGTTCACGGCATGGTGCTAAAGGGATCCTGGTATTACGCCGAACGGGACTGGGTAGCCACGGAGGGTACCTACGTCTACGAGCCGCCCGGTGATGTGCACACGCTCATGGGCACCGCGGAGGAGTCCTACACCCTGTTTGTCATCCACGGCACACTTATCGAACTCGACGAGGACGGAAAGCCTATTAAGTACGGAGACGTGTTCAACCGGCTCGAGCAGGCAGCTGATCACTTCGAGCACGTCGGACTCGGTCGGGACTACGTCACGCAGTTCGTGCGCTGATCGATCCCTCAGCATGACTGCCGAAGGCGTGTTTCGCTCCCTGGCTTGACTTCAGTCCCGCTATGTCTTGCATAGTGGATGCATGCATCGTTTCAGACTTCTCGGGTCCCTGCTTACTACCGGTGTCCTCGTTGCCGGCTCCATCGCCTTCACCGCCCCGGTCGCCCAAGCCGCCCCGCCCTCGGGGCGCCTCCTCATCGGAGACTCCGTGGCGGGCATGAACTCCGCGGCCCTTCAGGCGCGCGGATTCCGGGTCGACTACTCCGTGAGCCGGCAGTTCTCCGCGCTCCCCAGCATCATGCGCTCCTATGGCAGCCGCCTGCCCAAGAACGTCATCGTCCATCTCGGCACGAACGGCTACATCTCGGCCAGCGACTGCCAGGCCGCGGTGAAGAAGGCGGGCTCCAAGCGCACGGTTTTCTTCGTCACCGTCCGGGTGCCGCGGGCGTGGGAGGACGCCAATAACGCCACTCTCAGGGCCTGCGACAAGTCATTCAAGGGCAAGCGGGTGCAAATCATCGACTGGCACAAACTGTCGGACAAGAAGTCGTTTTGGTTCTATTCCGACGGGTATCACCCAAAGGAGTCCAGCGGGGCTATTCGATATGCGAACCTGATCGATAAAAAGGTCGATAAGCAAGGGCGCTAGCCCAGTTGGTCGGAGCGGCTAAAACATGATCCGACAGGTCGTGGGTTCGAACCGCACCCGTACCGCCGCGGAACGGAGACGCAGCATCATCACTCACGACCGCCGACTCGGCAGGAAATGGCGTCACCTTGCCGCCGCCCTCGCGACCGCCTGGCTCCTCACTGCCGCTTGTAGCGGCGGCGACGACTTCGCATCGGAATCCGCCGAGCCGTCGTCGTCGGCTCCGACATCGACGTCGCTGCCCGCTACCACGGAGGGGCCGACTCCGGCCGACGAGGCGAGCGGAGACTGTGCCTCGGTACCCGCGGGAATGACCCAATTCGAGCTCGATGCCGGTGGGGCTGAGCACGAGGTGCGGGTCTACGTCCCGACGACTGCTGCCAGTAGTTCGGCGCTTCCTCTCGTCATGAACTTCCACGGTTTGGGTTCGAACGGTGATCAGCAGGCGGCCTTCTCCGGCTACGAGGACCTAGCCGAAAAGGAAGGCTTCATCGTCGTCCATCCGACGGCCGTGCCCTCAAGCGCCGACGCACAAGGCCGCAACTCGTGGGAGACCCTCGCCACCGACGATCCTGCCAAGGATGACTTCGAGTTCACGAACGAACTGCTCGATCTGCTGATCAAGGACTATTGCGTTGACGAGACCCGGGTGTACGCGACCGGCATGTCAGGCGGCGGTCTATTCACCAGTCAGTTGGTGTGCCAGATGTCCGATCGCCTTGCCGGTGCCGTGTCTGTCGCTGCGATCTACTTCCCTGAATCGTGTGACCCGGCCGAGGCCGTGCCATTTTGGGCCATTCATGGCACGGATGACCCGACCGTGCCGTTCGATGGCGACCTCATCGGCACCAGGTTCGAAGGGCAGGCCTTCGCTGAGTTGCTGTTTTCGACGCCGATCCCCGAGCAGTTCGCCCAGTTCGCGGCAGCAATGGGCTGTGACCTCGAAAGTAAGCGGCTGAAGACGTCGACCGACATCTTCAGCACGACGTACTCCGGGTGTGACGACGGTGCGCCGCTCGTGTTTCTTGAAGTGATCGGTGGTGGCCATGCATGGCCGAGTTCCCCACTCACCAAGCCAGGCTCACCGCTGGCACAGCAGTTGGCTCAACTGCAGGGGTACACCACCTTCGATATCGACGCCACGGCCGACGCGTGGGCCTTTTTCACGCAGCACACCCGCGCCGCACGAGCAAGCGAGGCTTCTCGTGTGAGCGGGAAGGCGGGGGCTTAGCCGAAGGGGCGCCCGGCCCACGAGAAGTGCGCGACGTTCCAGGAGTTCCACACGCTGGTG
>JAFMCH010000012.1 GCA_017857875.1 Actinomycetota bacterium
CAATAATCTGCATAGGGGTCAGAATTTCGGCCAATGCAAGCCAGGCCACCACCGCGGCCATGACCGGTTCGATCATGCCGACCGTGGCCGCCTGGGGTGCAGAAATGTGATGCAGGGATGCCACGACCAGCCAGAAGGGGGCCACGGTGCCCAGAACCACCATCCAGGTCGTGAGGGCAAACAGTGGCACTTCGGGGCCATCGACCCCAAGCGGAGTGCCCGACCCGGCCAGGTCGCTCCACGGAAAGCCCCACCACGGCTGGATGATGGCGAAGAAAATCGCTGCGGCCCCAAACCCCCACATTGTCAGCGAGACTGCATCACGCGGACGGGGTCGCTGCAATTGGTTCTCCGCCGAGATGTAGTACACCGACAGCGCCGCGGCAGCACCAAAGCCGGCGGCGACACCGATCGCGTCCAGGGTGAACCCCTGCCACACCTGGGCCACGAGCATGAGGCCGAGAAGGGCGAGTGCCAATCCCACCCACACGGTCGGCCGAACAGCTTGTTGGCGAACAAAACGAAACCAAAGCGCGACCATGATCGGGGCGGTGAATTCAATGATGAGCGCGATCCCGACGGCGAGGCGTTCAAGGGCAATGAAAAACATCCACTGCGTCATAGCGATGCCAGCGACACCGAATACCGCAATAACGACAATCTCGTTTCGCTGAACACGTAGTGCCTTGGGTTTGGTCAAGGCCACGATGATGAATAGCACGATGAAGGCTGCCGTGATGCGAAGTTCAATCAGCCTCGACGGTGAGATTCCTTCAATCAGAATCGACTTGCTGACCGTGCCGTTGATGGCGAAGAGTGCGGCCGCGACAAAATAGAGTCCGTATCCAAGCGATGGCACGCGCCGGCGAGCAAGCGGGATACCGGGTATTGGTTCGGCAAGGTCGGTCATGTTGTGAGCGCAGTCTGGTAGACCTCGACGGTCTGCTGTGCGATCGCGTTCCAGCTGAAGTTGCTTATCGCGCGCTGCCTTCCGGCGACGCCCATGCGTTGGGCGGTGTCGGGCTGCGCGATGAGGGTGTTGACCGCGCTGGCGAAATCATGCTCGAAGGCACGGGTGTCGTCAGAGTCATAGGGCACCAGTAGTCCGGTGACGCCTGCGGCAACGACCTCTGGAATGCCGCCAACGGCGCTTGCTACCACGGCCGTTTCACAGGCCATTGCTTCGAGATTGACAATTCCCAGTGGTTCATAGACAGACGGGCAGGCAAAGACCAGAGCGTGGGTGAGAAGTTGGCGGACGGTGGGGCGGTCGACCTGCTGTTGAATCCAAATGACGGAGTCGTCGCCGCGCCGGCGTTTGAGTTCGTCAACGGCACGCTCGGTCTCGATGCCAATTTGCTCGGTATCAGGCGAGCTGGCACACAGGACGAGCGTGACGCCCGGTTCGAACAGTTGGGCAGCCGCGAGTAGATGGTTGATTCCCTTTTGTCGAGTAATACGACCGACAAACAACACATATGGCCGGTCGCTGGGTAGTCCCAAAGGTTCCAGAAGATCGGTATCTGTGTCGGGGCGGTAATCATCGGTGTTGATGCCGTTATGCACGACGAAGACCCGACCGGGATCCACGGTGTCGTAGGCACTCAGCACATCTGCTCGCATACCGGCGCTCACCGCAATGATGGCCTGAGCGTTCTCATAGGTGGTCCGTTCCACCCAAGACGACACTCGGTATCCGCCGCCGAGTTGTTCGGCCTTCCAGGGTCGCATCGGCTCCAGTGAGTGCGCGGTGATCACGTGTGGTGTGGCGTGCAAGAGCCCGGCTAGATGTCCGGCGAGGTTGGCATACCAAGTGTGTGAATGCACGACGTCGAAGTTTTGGGCGTTGTCGGCCATGAGTAGGTCAACGCCCAGTGTGGCCAGGGCTGGATTAGCCGAAGCAAGATTTGCGGGAACATTAAAGGCTTGGGCATCGGACCTGGTTGACCCAAAACATTGAACCGTGACATCGGCCAAGGGGCGTAGGTGCTCGACGAGGTTCACCACATGCACGCCGGCCCCACCGTATACATCGGGCGGCCATTCTTTGGTCATCATCCCGATCCGCACCGTTGTGCTCCCCTCGACAAATGCCTAGAAATCCTCGTGTCACTGACCTCGTCACTGTAGGGCCTGTTAGCGGAGCCCAAACAGACTAGGCTGTATACATGCAAAGCGGTCCGAAAGTGCTGGCAATCGTGCTGGCAGGTGGTGCGGGCAAGCGACTCCTGCCACTCACCGCCGATCGAGCAAAACCGGCCGTCCCGTTCGGTGGCACGTATCGTCTCATTGACTTTGTGTTGTCAAACCTCATCAACTCCGGACTGCGGCGCGTGTGTGTTCTCACGCAATACAAATCCCACTCCCTTGACCGACACGTCACTCAGACCTGGCGTATGCCCACCCTGCTTGGCGACTACATCACGCCGGTTCCCGCTCAGCAACGCCTGGGACCTCGATGGTTTACCGGCAGCGCTGATGCCATCCTGCAGAGCCTAAATCTGATTGTCGATGAAAGCCCCGACTACGTCGTTGTTTTTGGCGCCGACCACGTTTACCGGATGGACCCCATGCAGATGGTGTCTGATCACATTGATTCGGGAGCTGGTGTCACGATCGCTGGTATCCGACAACCACGAGCGCTGGCTCACCAATTCGGAGTCATCGATACTGGCCCAGATGGCCGCACAATCTCACAGTTTCTAGAAAAGCCCGTTGATCCACCGGGAATCATCGATGACCCCGAGTCGTCATTTGTGTCCATGGGGAATTACGTCTTCACCACGACCGCTCTGGTGGATGCGCTTCATGCGGATGCCGCCAATGAGGGATCGGTGCATGACATGGGCGGCGATATCATCCCGATGTTCGTTGAGCAAGGCGACGCAAGGGTGTATGACTTCAGCAGTAACGAGGTGCCCGGCAGCACGGATCGTGACCGAGGGTACTGGCGCGATGTAGGAACGCTTGACGCCTATCACGACGCACATATGGACCTCGTTTCGGTGCATCCGATCTTCAATCTCTACAACCGGGATTGGCCGATCCTGACTCACCTTCCTCCGTACCCGCCGGCAAAATTCGTCGAAGGGGGAAATGCTCACGAATCGATGGTTGGCGCAGGTTCGATTGTGTCCGGTGCCCATGTGCGCAACTCCGTTGTTTCCTTTGATGTGCAAATAAGTGGCGGGGCGTATGTGGATGGTTCAGTGGTGATGCCGGGCGTGCGGATCGGTCGCAACGCCGTTGTCAGGCACGCGATCCTCGACAAGAACGTGATCGTGCCCGATGGTGCCCAGATCGGCGTCGATACCGATAACGACCGTGAGCTGTATACGGTCAGCGATGGCGGCATCGTCGTCCTCGGCAAAGGTGTCACAGCTCAACGATGATGAGTCGGTAGATCGGTGCGAAAAAGACGAATTGACGGTACGGGCAAGACCGCTGTTGTGACCGGGGCCGGGCGCGGGCTAGGGGCGATCATTGTTCGCCAACTCCAAGACGTCGGCTTCGATGTGGTGGGCACCGATCTCGAGGGCGCCGACCATGTACTGGATGTCGCGGACGCCTTAGCGTGCCGAACACTGGCCGAGGCGGTGCAGCCGTCGGTATGGGTGAACAACGCAGGCGTTTTAGGTGCTGGGGATTGCGCCACCCAACCCGACGTGCTCGTAGAGCAGATTGTGCGGGTCAATCTTCTGGGCGTGATCAACGGTTCGCGCGCGGCTGCCGAAGTCATGCGTCATCGAGCCGCCGGGCGCGGTGACGGTCACATCATCAACATCGGGTCACTGGCTTCGTGGGTTCCCGTGCCTGGCGAGGCTGTTTATGCAGCCACTAAGGCAGGGGTGTTGTCGTTCACGCTCGGCTTGGACGGCGACTTGAAAGCGGCCGGGGTCGATGGAATTCGGACAAGCGTGGTGTGCCCTGACGGCATGCTGACGCCGATGATCACCGAGGTAATTGATGACCCTGCGGTGGCCTTGACGTTTACCGGTGTTCGACTCGTTCAGCCCCAGACGGTTGCGCGGGCGGTGGTTGCGGTGTTGGCAAGCCATCGGCAAGTCGTAAGTGTGCCGCATTGGCGCGGTGCGCAGGTTCGTGTTTTCGGCGCTGTCCCTGATCTGGTGTTACAAGCGGCGCCGCTGTTTACCCGTCTTGGTCGGATTCAGCAGGATCGAGTTCGGCGTCGTCTTGGTCGATGAATTCCCAGCCCTGCGGTAGATCGAGGCCACCGAGGTCACTCGATACGTACAAAGTTGCGTGGTCGCGAGCTTCCTGTCGTGCCGACGATGCACGCATTCGTGCTGTTCCGACCCAACCACAGGAGCACTGGGGCACCAGGAATTTCCCGCGGTGCTCAACCTGCACCTGATGTGCGGGTCCTTCCAGCGCCGGGCTTTCCTCGGTGTCCACGTCAACTAGTCTACGACCCATATGACTGGAAGGACCGCTGCAGCAACGTGAACGCTGCGTAAACGATTCGGCGATTGGTCACATCGGTGCACCTGATCTACGGTGAGTACATGAGTTGCAACGTTGAGACCCTGGAAACCGGAAATCGCTGGATCATCAGCCGATCTGTGGACATTGATGCGCTGGCCTCGGCCGTGTTCGACATCATTGCTGACCCCCGACAGCACGCTGACTTTGATGGATCCAAGACCGTCCTGGGTCTGGCGGAGGGCCCGAACCGGTTGGCGCTTGACGCCAGGTTTCGCATGAAGATGCGCATAAAGGTGCCGTATCACATTTCTAATTCAGTGGTGGAATTTGCCGAAGGTGAACGGATCGCATGGTCTCATCTGGGTGGTCATCGTTGGCGCTATGAGGTTGCGTCGCTCACGCAAGGCACATGCCGGGTCACCGAAACCTTTGATGCCTCCTACGCCCGCTCAGCTCAGGCGCTGAGGCTGATGAATGCGTACACCAACAACGCGAAGGCGATCGAAAAGACGCTGTGTCGCTTGAAGTCCTACGCCCAGGATGTCGCATGAAGATGACGTCGTCCTATGAAATTTCGGGTATGACCTGCGAGCACTGTGTGCGAGCGGTCACCCAGGAGGTTGGTGAAATCCCAGGCGTGACTGTCGAGTCGGTTGATCTGGATTCAGGCTTTCTCACCATCTCCAGTCAACAACTTCCGGCACGCGAAGACGTGCGAGCAGCCGTTGAAGAAGCAGGCTACGAACTGGTTTAACCGAAGCGCCCGGAGATGTAATCCTCGGTGCGCGGGTCATTGGGTGCGGTGAAGATACTGCGCGTGGGGCCGTACTCGACCAGTCGACCGTGGCGCACGCCAGCGCTGTCAACATCAGCGGTGAAGAAAGCGGTGCGATCCGATACGCGGGCGGCCTGCTGCATATTGTGCGTGACAATCACGATCGTGTAGTCATTAGCCAGTTCTTGCATGAGGTCTTCAACCTTCGCCGTGGCAATCGGGTCGAGCGAGGCGCACGGCTCATCCATCAAGATGACATCTGGCTTCACGGCAATACAGCGAGCAATGACCAAACGTTGTTGCTGACCGCCCGACAGTGCGTATGCACTCTTTTTGAGGTCATCCTTGACCTCGTCCCACAGTGCGGCGCGCGTGAGGCACTCTTCAACGAGGTCGTCCATATTGACCTTCATCTTGTTTACCTTGGGGCCGTAGGCGACGTTTTCGTAGATGGACTTGGGAAACACATTTGGTTTCTGGAACACCATGCCGATTCGTCGCCGGACCTCGATGGGGTCCACGTTGGGGGCGTACACGTCATAGCCGTGATAGGTGAGGCTGCCGGCCACCCGAGCTCCAGGAATGAGGTCATTCATCCGATTGAAAGACCTCAGGAGCGTGGACTTTCCGCACCCTGATGGCCCGATGAACGCGGTGATCTCATTGCGGCCAATCTGCATGGACACATCGCGTACCGCTTGGAAGTCTCCGTAGAAGACCTGAACGTTGTCGAGCCCAAAGACCACATTGGAGATCGTTTCGGGAATCTCGCGTCCGTGGCTGCCGAGGCTCGCGGCAACATCCATCCGACCGGTCGTAGACATGTCGGATGATGACTGCTTGGCAGCTTCAGAATCGCGCATCTGTTTCATCGTCTCACTCATAGTTTTACCAGCGTCTCTGGGTTCGGTTTCGGATGAGAATGGCAACGGCGTTCATGGCAAGGAGCAGAACAAGCAGGAGCACGATCAAAGCAGCAGCGAGAATCTGGAATTCTTCACGCGGATCCTTCGTCCAGTTGAAAATCTGGATGGGCATGGTGGTGTAAGCGGAAAAGGGGCCCGTTGGATTGAACGAGATAAATGACACAGCACCGAGCAGAAGCAGTGGAGCAGCCTCGCCGATGGCCCGAGAAAGGGCAAGAATCGTGCCGGTTGCCATGCCTGGGATCGCGGCCGGCATTGTTTGTTTCCAGGTGGTTTGCCATTGCGTGGCGCCCAGCGCCAGTGATCCGTGCCGGATGTTCTGCGGCACGGCGCGCAAGGACTCACGGGTGGAAATGATGACCACCGGAAGGACCAGCAGGCCCAGCGTGAGACCGGCGGTAATGACTGTCTGTCCTAGTTGAAAGGCTCGAGCGATGATGGCTAGGCCGAGGATGCCGAAGACGACCGAGGGCACGGCGGCGAGGTTTTGAATATTGATGTCCACTACGCGCTGGAACCGGCTCTTGGCGTTGCCGAACTCTTCCAGGTAAACCGCGGAAAGGATGCCGACCGGTAGAGCAGTCAGTGCCGTAAAGGCCATGACCCAGATGGTGCCTGTGATCGCCGACTGGGCGCCGGCGGTGTCTGGGTTGCGGATAGAGGGCATGTTCTGCCATAGCGCGGGGGTCAGCCGAGGCAGGCCCTTTAACGTCACGTAGACAATCAAGACGGCCAGGAAAACGATGCCAACGGCGGTGGCCGCGAAAAGTATCCACCGAAATGTCTTGTCGATCAGGGGCTGACCGTGGCCTTCCAGGGTGGACTCGGGCGCAGGCGACGGTGTCGTCGCGATCGTGGCGGTCACTGGTAGGTCTGCCGATACTTGCGGACCAGTCGGATACTCAGCGCGTTCATGGCGAATGTGATCACGAACAACAGCAGCCCGACGGCAAAGATTGATTGATATTCGATGCTGCCCGTGGACACATCACCAGATGCGGCGGCAGCGATATACGAGGTCATGGTCTGCATGCCTTCAAAAGGATTCAGGGTGAGGTTGGGCATCAATCCTGCTGCCACGGTTACGACCATGGTTTCACCGATGGCCCGGGAGATTCCCAGGACGAAGGCCGCCACAATGCCGGACAGGGCGGCGGGAATGACCACGCGCAGCGCTGTCTGCCGCTTTGTGGCCCCGAGTGCGTAGGCGCCGTCGCGAAGGCCGCCGGGAACGGCGGACATGGCATCTTCGGCGAGGGAGGCCACGGTCGGAATGATCATGATGCCCATGACCAGGCCTGCAGACAGCGCGTTGAACACCTGGATGCCAGGGAAGATCGGCCGCAGAATCAACTGGGTCATGAACTCCAGGGCGAAGAAGCCGTACACGACTGTGGGCACGCCCTCAAGAACCTCGAGCACCGGCTTCACGGTGCGTCGAACCTTTGAGGAGGCGAACTCCGAGAGGTACACCGCACTGCCCAGGCCGAGGGGGATGGCCACTGAAATGGCAATGATCGTGATCACGAACGTGCCGGCGATGAGTGGCAGCACTCCGTACTGGGGATTGGCGAAAAGCGGTGTCCAGGTGGTGGTGAACAGGAACTCCGTGATGGAGATCTCGCTGAAGAATGTGATGGACGGCACCAGTAGCGAAATAACGATGCCGAAGGTGGTCGCCACCGAGACCGCCGCGGCTGTTGCCAGGAGTGCCTTGATGACCTTTTCGCCGTTTCGAGCCTTCACCTGCCGCAACGGATTGTCGTCCGCTGCGGCAGGTGTGGCTTGAGCCAATGTGCTCACGTTGTCAACTTATCGGTTAGTTGGCGTCTGCAGGCACAGACGTCAGGATCCGGCCTTGGCCAGCAGCGCATCAAGGTCGGCCACGAGCTGTGCTTGGCCTTCCTCGCTGAGCGGGATGTACAAGGCGCCCTCGGCGATGGCCGCATCATTGGCGACGTAGTACTCGAAGAAGGCCCGAACCTGCGGCTGCTGGAGGGCTTGCACCGAGGGGTAGACGAACAGGGGACGAGCGAGTGGCTCGTAAGAACCGTCGCGGGCGGCATCGGCACTGGGTGCCACACAGCCGGATCCGCTATCGATCTCCACCGCCTTCAACTGATCGGCGTTCTCCTCGAAGTAGGTGAAGCCGAAGTAGCCGAGGCCGCCGGGTGAACCGGCCACGCCCTGAACGATGACATTGTCATCCTCACTGGGGGTGTAGTCGGCGCGGCTTGCGCCCTCTTCACCATTCACGACATCGGTGAAGTAGTCGAAGGTTCCTGAGTCGGTGCCGGGGCCAAACAGCGATAGGGCTTCATCGGGGAAGCCATCGCGGACCTGGTTCCAGTTATTGACGGTTGAGTCAGGTGCCCAGATCTTGGCAAGTTCCTCAATCGTCAGGCACGTGGCCCAGTCGTTGGCCGGGTTGACGACCACGGTGAGGGCATCGGTGGCCACGGTGAGTTGGCCAAACTCAATGCCGGCGGCCTCGCAGTTGGCTGCCTCATCGTCCTTGACCGGTCGCGAGGCGTCATTAGCATCGGTTTCCCCGCGGCAGAACTTCTCGAATCCACCGCCGGTGCCGGATGAGGCCACCGTGACCTGAACGCCTGGATTGGCGGCCATGAAGTCTTCGGCGGCTGTTGCTGTCAGCGGGAAGACCGTTGAGGAGCCGTCGATGCGGACTGAACCGGTGAGGTCACTTCCGCCTGTGTTGGTCGGATCGGCTGTCGTACTGCCGCTGTCCGAAGAGCCGCCGCAAGCGGCAAGTAGTAGTGCGCCCGAGAGCGCGGTGGCCGCAAGTGCGGCACGACGGGTGAATGTCACCCTGAACCTCCTGTTTGGTTGGGTACGAACAATCCGAAACCTAGGGACCGGGTATGGCTAAAGAGCAGGCCTGACGTGAACAGCGGGTGAACGAAGGGCAAACTTTGGTCGTTCATGCGGCCGGTGAGTCAGATTCGGTGCGTCACAGGGAGTGCCGCTCGATCGCGATCAAGCGTGGGCGGTTATCGCCTACGAAGTGCCGATGAAGGACGACGAACTCTCCCGGGGCCAATTTGGGGTCGAGTGCTCCCGTGTCTGCTCCATTTAGGGCTCCGATGTCACTCATCAAGGTGGGCAGCACCGGACGGTGTGTGCACACCACCGAGGGCCTGCGTTCGTTCATCAGATCCATCAGCCGCCGTGCTGCTCGCTTGGGGTGCTGCTCGTGGCCCTCCTCGCTGAGAGCCGGTTCAATATTGATCGTCGCTGAAATGGTTTGCGCGTACCGACGAAGCGACTCCTGACACCGCACCGCATCGGAGGAGTAGAGATCTCGGATGCCGTAAGCGCTGAGAAGCGGTACCAGCGACTTCGCCTGGGAGCGTCCCTTTCCCGAGAGGGGTCGTTGGCTGTCAGCGCTGCCGTCGAAGTCTGCTCGCTTGAGTGCTTTGGCGTGACGGAGCACGATGAGTGGGGTAGACAGCGGAAGATCCATGGCTTCTTGCACCAGATCAGCATCTCGCGGGTAGGTCAACAAGCCCCGCGCTTCGGGCAGGTGAACCCAGCGCACCTCGTCGACCTCTTCGTCGGGAGCGAAACCTTCCTCAGCATTGACCTCTGCGCGCCAGTAGAAGACCAACTTGTCCTGCCCGAGGGCCTGGTAGTGCTGCGTTGTCAGCGGCGGACCGAGTGTGGGAACGATGCCGGTTTCTTCATCGCACTCACGAACAGCAGCGTGCAGAACGTGTTCACCCGGGTCAACCTTTCCCTTGGGTAGCGACCAGTCGGCGCGGTGGGGTCGGTGCACGACCGCGATCTGCGGACCCCTTCGGCCTGGTCGGGTCAGTACGACTCCGGCGGCAAGGATCGGGTCATTTGAGTTGCTCACGGCATTCAACTACCCGTGCGCTTTGCGGCTTGACGAACCCGAGGCCAGATCTTGCGCATGAACTTTTCACGGTCTTGACGTTCGGCATCGACCTCCACGGCATGCAGAAGTCCGAGGGCATAACCGGTTGGACCGTCAGCCTGTTGAGCTAGTCGCTCGAGAGTGTGTTGAGCAACGTGTGCGTCTTGGTGCGCACCGAGTATGTCTGTGGCTGCGCTCAAGCGCTGAGCCAATTGTGTGTAGTCATGGCCGAGAACGGGCGCCACGCATTCAACTGCGTAGCGTGCCTTTTTTGCAGCAATGCGAGTGGAGTGCCAGGTAGCAGAAGGGTCGGTCAGGCGCAGGGATCGTACGTCTCGTCGAAGGCGACGCATCGCCCGAGTGGTCAATGGTGGAAGAACATGTTTTGCGGACCTTTCCGCCAGAGGAGTCAGTGGTGGGTCCGTTGCTGCCTGAACGAGGGTTTCCAGGAGGGTGATGTACCGAGGTGAATTCATCCGCTCAAGTGCCAGAGTGGTCTCGTTGACAAGTTCACGGTCAAGGGTCGGAATCGATTTATCGAGAATCAGGCCCGCATGAATTGCGGAGAGACGGTGGCAGTGGTCCCTGAGTCGATCAACCAGTACCTCAGTATCGCGAGCGATTCCTAAACTACCTGCGGCCCATGACAGTTCGGTCCGAAGCTCGTCTGCAAAGTCCCGGTCGAGCAATGGGGAGAAGACATGCAAGCCACTGCGAATTCGGCGGGCGGCAACGCGTAATTGGTGAATGGCATCGGGGAGGCCACGTCGCAGTCGCACATCTTCAAGCAGGAGTCGACGCACATGCGTTGCCAAATAAGCTCGTACAGCCTCGCCTGCGGGCTCGTTTAGGTCTGGCCAATGCACGTCAGGGACGTCGCACGGAGATGACGTGCGCGGCCCGAGTGCCGCGGCCGCCTTGCTGGCTGTGCCCGGTACGGCACCCGCCGCCACGAGCGAGTTGACGATGCTGATGAGCGTTGGTTCATCGATGCACCCCTCGGCATCGGGCACGCCTTCGACTTCAATCTCGCGAAAAACGGCCGCGGCACGTTCACCATCGAGCACTGTGACGGTGTCATCGACAAGCTCCGCAGTGATAATTCCGGCCGCATTCCTCAGCTGCAGCGGAGATCGTTCGCTGACCAGGGTGACAACCGGACCAAGAGGAGCCGTGCGGATGAGCGCCCGAATGATTGAGCGAAGTTCCTCGGGCACGGCACCATCGGTGAGCGGTACCTGCAATTCGTCACGCACACCTGGACGCGAGTCGACGGGTAACTTCAAATGCCATCCTTCGTCGGGCCCGCCCTCGCGCTTTCTGAGGGTGACGCGCCAGCGTAACAATTTCAGGTCGGCAGTGTCGTAGTAGATGTTGCGCATAGTGAAGGTGCGCTGAGGTTCAACGGTTGTTACTCCAGCGCAGACTCCGGTGAGGTCAGGAAGTCGGAAGAGCGCATGCACACGCAATTTGTATTCAATCTCGCGGTGAGTCGTAACGTCACTCATCAAGCACGCCTCATGCAAGTCGTCCCCGCGTTCGACGCACCGAGATCAGAAATTCTTGAATATCTCGCAATGGTTCACCGTCGGCATTATGCGTGCGCCGGAGCCACGTGCCATCTGATTGGAGAAGCCATGCTGCAGTGTTGGATTCGAATCCGAGATTGATGAGCGCATCCACTTCGGCAATGTGTTCGGGGGCTTTAAGGCTCACAAGTGATTCGACGCGTCGGTCAAGATTGCGATGCATGATGTCCGCTGATCCGATCCACACCTCCGTATCGCCGCCATTGGCAAACTCAAAAGCCCGCGAATGCTCGAGGAATCGGCCCAGAATACTGATGACCTCAATGTTTTCGCTCATTCCTGGCACGCCCGGCTGGATGGCACAAATGCCTCGCACCCACACTTTTACGGGCACACCCGCCTGAGAGGCTCGGTAGAGAGCGTCAATGAGTTGTTCATCAACGATGGAATTGCACTTGAAGCGAATTCTCGCGGGGCGACCAGCACGGTGATGTTCGATCTCACGCTCAATGCGCTCAATGAGGCCACTGCGGATTGAGTGTGGTGCCACCAAGAAGCGGTGGTACGTGGTGTTCATGGAATAACCCGACAGCACGTTGAACAAATCGAGGACATCGTCGCCTACCTGAGGATCGCAGGTGAAGAGACCGAAATCTTCATACAGGCGGGCTGTCTTGGGGTGGTAGTTCCCCGTACCGATATGGCAATACCGACGCAATTGGTCGCCATCGTCACGCACAACAAGCGAGAGTTTGCTGTGCGTCTTGAGGCCAACGAGCCCGTACACGACGTGCACCCCGGCTTCTTCGAGCTTACGGGCCCATTCGATGTTGTTTTGTTCGTCGAATCTCGCCTTGATTTCCACAAGGGCGAGCACTTGCTTGCCTGCGCGGGCAGCATCAATGAGTGCATCAACGATCGGAGAGTCTCCGCTGGTCCGGTAGAGCGTTTGCTTGATGGCGAGCACATGTGGGTCGCGCGCTGCTTGCTCGAGGAATAACTGAACACTGGTGGAAAAGGAGTCGTATGGATGATGCACCAGAACGTCGCGCTCGCGGATGACGGACAGCACGTCGGGAGCCGATGATGATTCGACCTCGGACAACTCTCGGCTGGTCTTTGGCACAAACTTTGGCTGACGAAGATCATCGCGATCAACCCCGTAGATAGCCCATAGCCCCGTGAGGTCTAAAAGGCCGGGAAGCCGAAACACTTCCTGGCTGTTTACGCCTAACTCATCGATCAGCAATTCAAGGACATGTGGATCGATCGATTCCTCTACCTCGAGTCGAACGGCCGGTCCAAATCGGCGTCGCAGTAACTCCCGTTCGAGTGCCTTGAGGAGGTTTTCTGCATCGTCCTCCTCGACCTCGACGTCTTCATTCCTTGTCACCCGAAATGCATGATGTTGCAACACATCCATTCCTGGAAAGAGTTCGTGTAGGTGACTGGCAATGATGTCTTCGAGGGGTACGAAACGCTCATCGCCCAACGAGACGAATCGCGGGAGTAACGGGGGCACCTTGACTCGCGCGAAGAGTTCGGATCCGGTCTCGGGGTTGCGGACCACGACAGCCAAGTTGAGGGAAAGTCCGCTGATGTAGGGAAAAGGATGTGAGGGGTCTACGGCTAGAGGTGTGAGCACCGGGAAGACCCGTGAATCGAAGAACGAATCCATGGCGGCTTTTTCGTCGGCAGATAGGTCGTCCCAGTTCAAGATCTCAACGCCAGCCCGCGATAACTCCGGTCGTATTTCCTGCGTGAAGATCTCCGCTTGTCGAATCTGTAGTTCGTGCGCGCCCGCCCAGATTGCCTCTAGCACCTCTCGGGGAGTCAGGCCACTCGCTGCCCGAACCGCGATGCCCGTTGCGATACGGCGTTTGAGGCCGGCCACGCGCACCATGAAGAACTCATCCAGGTTGCTGCCGAAGATCGCCAGAAATTTCGCTCGATCCAGGATCGGCAGGTGCGGATCCTCGGTGAGTTCGAGGACTCGGCGGTTGAAGGCCAACCACGACAATTCACGGTCTAGGAATCTGCGATCGGGAAGCGGACCAAACTCGTGGCGTACCTCGTTGGTGTCCTGTGCGTCTGTGATGATCTCCCCGAGGGGGAGGTCGGCTTGGGGTCCCTCCACCGTTGTCATGCTCCTAGAATCTCACAGTTCACGTACCCATAAGTGCGTCGCGGTGAATGGACAGTGGCTAGCGTCGAAACAGCACGTCAATATCCCACCGGGAAAATCCGAGTGATTCATACAGCCCGATGGCGGGGGTGTTCGTGGCATCGACATAAAGCATGACTTCGGCCAAACCCTGCGCCCGAAGATGTGCCAACCCGGCCAGCAGGAGTGCTTTTCCTAATCCCGTGCCCCGCCAGTTTCGCGCGACACCGATCACATACACCTCACCGATCGCCTCGTGGCCATGACGCTCAGCGCCATGCACCTTCGTCCAATGAAACCCAGCGAGGTCCGGTGAGCGGGCAGGGTCACTGGTTTCGGCGATTAGAAAGCCGTTGGCATCGAACCACGGCTCATCCATGCGTTGGCGCAGGTCGGCGAGACCGAGGCTCCCCTGATCGGGTAGTTCCGCGAACGCCTCAGCATTTAGGGCGATCCATGCCTCGTCATCGATCCCCGGCCGGAAGCAGCGCAGTTGGATCCCCGCAGGTAGGTCAGCGGAAGGCAGCGCCGCAAAAAGGGAGCGCCGCATTTGCCAGAGCTCGCGCGCGCGATCAAAGCCGTGAGAGTTAGCCAGAAAGGCTGCATCAGAGTGCCCACCGTGAGCCCATAGGCGAAGCCGCCCATCTGGGGAAAGCTCGGTGAGTGCGGCGACGAGTTGATGGCCAACGCCGCGGCGGCGATGTAATGGCGACACCACTAACTCGGCAGAGGGCCCTTCCACCTGGTCGGTAAGATCCACGTGCGCGTAACCGACGAGAGTTCCGTTGATGAACACACGCAGGTGGCGGTCGCCTTCGTCCCCACCGTGACGCAGGTGTAGCAGTACATGCTCTGATAGTGGCGAAACCTCGTCAGCTTGTGTGGCGTTGGCAACGAGAGTGAGGACCTGCGCAACCTCAATGGGGGCAAGCTTTTCGGTGACTTCTACCCCGGCCAAGACGGCACGGTTTCATCGCTCAAGGTGGCGGTCGTCGCGTCGTCGGTGCGCGCTGGCACGAATCGATAACCGACATTGCGCACGGTGCCGACGAGGGCTTCGTGCTCGGGGCCCAGTTTGGCTCGCAGGCGCCTGACGTGAACGTCAACGGTTCGAGTGCCGCCGAAGTAGTCATAGCCCCAAACCTCCTGGAGCAGTTGGGCTCGGGTGAACACGCGGCCTGGATGTTGGGCGAGAAACCGGAGTAGTTCGAATTCTTTGTACGTGAGGTCGAGCATGCGAGAGCGAATGCGTGCCACGTAGCCGGCCTCGTCAATCGACAGGTCGCCATTGCGGATCTCCGCGTTCGACGCAGGGATCGCATCAAGATTTGCCCCCCACCGAGACACAGCAACCCGTAGTCGGGCTTCAACCTCGGCGGGTCCTGCTCGATCAAGGATGAAGTCATCGGCACCCCAGTCGGCGTGCATGGCAGCGGCTCCGCCCTCGGTCACGATCACCACAAGCGGAGCCTGAGGTCCGGTCTGGCGCAGAAGGCGGGTCAAGGTGCGGATGTGGGGAAGGTCGTTGCGGGCGTCGACGAGGATGGCGTCACAGTCTGGGCTTTCCAGAAGGGCGGTGGCTTGAGCCGGCAGAACACGGATGTGGTGAGTGAGCAATCCGAGAGCTGGGAGAACCTCGGTTGAGGGCTCAACAGCCTGCGTCAGCAGCAGCAACCTCATTCGACGACAATAGTGGACCGTGACCACGTCGAGGCAGTCGCGCACGGAATGCATGCGCCTGAGTCGTGATGGAGTTCGCCTATCGATGCTGCATCTACCGGCTGATGGACACGGCGATCGGGGTGCGGCTGACATCGCGTTCGTTGTCGCCCACGGCTTCGCGGGAAGTTGGAAACACGCTCGAGTCGCCGTAATCCTAGATTCGCTGGCCGTCCACGGCGGAGTGGTTGCGGTCGATCAGCGGGGTCACGGAGGTTCTGCCGGCAGGACAACGGTCGGCCATGAGGAGCCGATCGACGTTGAAGCGGCCGTCACATGGGCGCGCGAGTTGGGGTACCGACGGGTCGCCACCATCGGGTTTTCCATGGGCGCGGCCGTTGCGCTACGTCATGCTGCCCTGTGCGGTCGAGCCGAGAGGGCTGCGGGGGTCGATGCGGTCGTCAGTGTGAGTGGTCCTGCCTTCTGGTACTACCGCGGAACCCCGCCCATGCGCTGGTTGCATCGGGCGGTTGGCAATGTTTTTGGACGCGCCTATCTACGCTGGTTCCTGCGGGTGCGTGTGAATCCGATGCCCTGGCCCGAGCCCCCGCCCATGGCGCCGACCGCTGCGGCAGCGGCCACGAGGGCCGAGGGAATACCCCTTTTGATTGTGCATGGTGATTCTGATCCTTTCTTCCCGCTCGATCACCCGGCCGCGCTGCACGCCGGGGCAGCTGGGTCCACGCTGTGGATCGAGCCAGGTTTCGGGCACGCCGAGGGAGCCATTAGTCGGGCGCTGGTCGACCGCATCGCAGAGTGGGCCCGGAGTTCGGCTGCACCGCCGACAGACCGGTAAGGTGGGGACGTGCTGGAAATTGTGTTCACCGGACTCCTAGTCTTGGCGATTGTCTTAATCACCTGGTTCTCCGGCTACGTCGTATACAAGCTCTATAAGGGCCAAGGCTAAGTGCATGCCGCCACTACCTTCGAGCCTGCCCGAGGCGGTACTCCCGCTGTCCTGGCTGCTGGGCAGCTGGGTGGGCGTGGGGCTTGGTCAATACCCAACGATTGAAGACTTCAGGTTCGGCCAGGAGATCGTCGTTGCTAATGATGGCCGTCCGTTTTTGACCTACGCCTCCCGCAGTTGGCTGCTCGACGAAGACGGCAATAAAGTTCGCCCGCTGGCGACCGAGACGGGGTATTTCCGCCCGAGACCTGACAACAAGCTTGAATTCCTGCTCGCCCACCCCAGCGGGTACAGCGAGGTATGGCTCGGTGACGTCGAGGTTCTGGCCCTTGAGACCGCCGTCATCACTTCAGCGCGGGCGAGTCTGCGCACCGACGTGGTGGCGCGAACTGACAGCGCAAAGCTCTATGAGGCAGGCGAACGGTTGTACGGACTGGTCAACGGCGAATTGATGTGGACCTTCGACATGGCCGCCATGGGCCAGCCCATGACCAATCACTTGTCGGCGCGACTGAAACCTGCTGAGGCATTAGACGTCGAGGGGTAGGCACCAGCATGGACGATGCGCGTGTGAGCGGTTGGGATGAATGCCTGCGGGCCCAAGGATTTCGTGTCACCCCGCAACGCCACCTCGTCTTACAGGCCGTGTCTACCTTGCAGCATGCGACGCCAGAGGAGATTTACGGCTATATCCACGAGAGGGTGGGTGGCCTCAATTTGTCTACGGTGTACCGAACCCTGGAAGTGCTCGAAAAGGTGGGGCTGATTACCCACACGCATATCGAGCATGGTTCCCCGACCTATCATGAGGTTGCGCAGGCTGTACATGTTCATCTGGTCTGTCGGATCTGCAAGAACGTTGATTCGATCCCGGCCGAGGCGATCGCCCCACTCTTGGAGGTACTTGTGGACACTAGAGGGTTTCGGGCCGATGTTGGTCACCTAGCTATTCACGGCACGTGTTCGGCCTGCTCGTGAATCCCGATCCATCCGTGGCGTATACAAGCCCCACGCTTGACCTGCTCGGGGCGGTGCCGCCACCAGCTAGCTCCACAGATGCTGGTGTTCCGTGGCACTACGGAGATCCACATGCCGAGCAGCGACGACTCAGTGCTGGGGTGGCGGCGGTGGACCTGTCACATCGAGGGGTGCTCCAAGTGACCGGGCCTGACCGCCTCAGTTGGTTGCATTCGCTCACGTCTCAATCTTTGGAGCAATTGGCTGCGGGCACGTCCACCTCAGCGCTGATCTTGAGTCCACATGGTCATGTCGAGCATGAGTTGCATCTAGTTGACGACGGTGTGACAACATGGTTAGGCGTTGAATCTGATGCGCGACAGACGATTTACGCGTATTTGGATTCGATGCGGTTCATGTTGCGTGTCGAGTTGAATGATGTCACCGACGAATACGCAGTCGTCTGGGAATCGCTGCACGATCGTCACAAGTCACTGCCGACGTGGTTGACGGCACCCGAGTACGCCGGCACTGGTACGACCGATTCGGGTACCGATCGCGGGGGTGACGCGAGCAAGTACATCGATCATCGTCCGAGTTTTTTGCCCGGGCGCGAGGTTTTCGTTCCGCGCGACACCTTGTTGGAGTACCTGGCTGCACAAACGCAGGGAGGTCTGGCGAAATTGGCAGGCACTTGGGCACTTGAGGCACTTCGCGTGGCAGCGGGAGTGCCCCGTGTGGGCGCTGATACAGATCACCGCACGCTGCCACACGAGCTCGGTTGGATCGGCCCAGCGGTGCATCTATCTAAAGGCTGCTATCGCGGGCAAGAGGCGGTGGCGCGGGTTCACAACATGGGTCGCCCACCTCGCCGACTGGTGTTGCTGCATCTGGATGGCGGAGCCGAATCACTGCCCACTCACGGAGACGTGGTGATCGTTAATGATCGTGACATTGGCTGGGTTGGCTCATCTGCGCGCCACTTCGAGCTCGGCCCCATCGCCACCGCAATAGTCAAGCGCAGTGCCGACACCGATCAGGAACTTGTTGTACGCACCGAGTCCGGCGAGTTGATCGCGGCTTCAGCCGAGTCCGTAGTAACTAACTAGTCACTGACGCTTGGTGCCGCAGACTCCTCAACCATGATGGTGATCGGGCCGTCGTTGACCAGGGACAATCGCATGTCGGCACCGAATTTGCCCGTCTCGACGGTTGCCCCCTCGCCTTGGAGCGCCTTAACCACCTGCTCAACCAGGGGTTCAGCGATGTCGGCCGGCGCCGCTGAATTCCAGGTTGGGCGTCGGCCTTTGGTTGTGTCGGCGTAAAGCGTGAACTGGCTGATGACAAGAAGTGGCAGACCGGCGTCTCGAGCAGACAACTGCCGCGAGGATCCAGGCGGTACGCAGATGTCGCGAGCCGTCAATTCGGCCGAGTCGAAGATCCGTAGGTCGAATACTTTTGTCGCAATGCGGCGAGCCACCCGCTCGGTGTCGGTGTGAGTGACTCCCACGAGAACGACGAGGCCGGGTCCCTGAATTTCTCCGACCGCCAGCTGACCGACATCTACCCGCGCGCCATCGACGCGTTGCACAAGTGCTCGCATACACCTCACCGTAACGAGTGACCTGCAACACTTCGTGTCGTGTCTGCTGGATCAAGTGATCTGAGTCGTCGTCTGGGGCTGCGTGGGGCCGTGACGATTGGTGTCGGAGCCATGCTGGGAACGGGTGTATTTGCGGTCTGGACACCGGCGGTGGCACTCAGTGGCTCCGCACTGCTTGCCTCACTGGCCATTGCGGCGATCATTGCCGCACTCAATGCTGCATCGACCGCTCGTCTGGCCGCTGATCTTCCCGTTTCCGGCGGTGCGTATGCCTATGGTCGTGCGCACATCAGTCGAACGGCTGGACTCGTGGCCGGGTATGCATTCATCCTGGGCAAATCTGCGTCAGCCAGTGCGGCGGCGTTGACCATCGGCTTGTATCTTTCACCGGAAAATGCGCGAGTCATCGCGGTGTCGGCCGTTGTTGTGATACTGCTATTGGACCTTCAAGGAATTACTCGATCTACCCGCGTAACGACGGTCTTGATCATCGTCGTGGTGACAGTGCTGGCGGTGTTGGTTGTCATGTGGTGGCGAAGCCAATCGGTGGAGACGACGAGTTTGCAGGCGCTACCAACTGGTTCGCTCTCCGGTGTTGTTGCGGGGGCTGGTCTCGTTTTCGTGGCCTTTGCTGGTTACGCGCGCATCACGGTGTTGGGTGCGGAAGTGCGTAGTCCTCAACGCATCATTCCGCGTGCCGTGGCGATCAGTTTTGTCGTTGTGCTGATGATCTACCTGGCGATCGGCCTCACGGTTTTGTCGGCATTGAATGAACTCGGTGGCCTCGGCGATGCGGCATTAGACACGGTCGCTCGACAGGTGGGTGGTGAGGCATTGGCGCTAGCGGTCACGGTGGCCGCCGTGATGGCTGCTGGTGCGGTATTGCTATCCCTGATCGCCGGGATCGGCCGCACGGTCTTTGCCATGTCGTCGCATGGTGATGCGCCGGCGGCACTACGCAAGGTCGGTGGTCGATCACAGATTCCCACTCGCGGATCCATGGTGGCCGCAGCCATTGCGGTGGGGATCGTGCTCATCGGGGGCCTCGGTGAAGCACTGGCCGTCTCCGGGTCATCGATTCTCATCTATTACGCCGTGGCCCACGTTGCCGCCTGGCGTAGGTTTCGGCGATGGCCATCTCGGCTCGTCGCCGGACTCGGGCTCGTAGGGTGTGTTGTCGTGGCCGTGACTGTGGTGGCCGTGTCCCTGTCGACCTAGACGCTGGTCTGGCCGAGTTTCCTCAGGGCAGGATGCAAAGATGTCAGACGTGCCGCTGTGGAGTCCTGATCCAGACAATGTGCCGCACACGCGCATTGATCAATTTCGATGCTGGGTGAATGACCATGCTTTGATGCCGGATCAGGAGCCCCTGGCTGATTCGCTTGATCTGCACGCGTGGTCGGTGCGACAGCCAGGAGCCTTCTGGGCATCGGTGTGGGAGTACTTCGGTGTCGTGGGTGACCGTGGCGAGACGAGCTATATCGATGATCCGCTGCCGTCAGCAAAATTTTTCCCGCAGGCTCGGTTGAATCTTGCCGAGAACATTCTTCGCTACCAGCCTGAGCGAGACGACCCACACCTTCCCGCCGTCATCGCCGCGGCCGAGATGGGTGCGGGCATAGGTCAGATTGCGAGCCTGACGCGAGACGATCTTGAATCGAGAGTGGCGACTGTTGCAGCGCTCCTGAGGGACCGCGGCATCAAGCCAGGAGATCGCATAGCCATAGTGTTGCCGGCTTCGCTAGACGCATATGTCGTCAATTTAGCCGGGCTATCTGTAGGTGCGGTCATGTGCAGCGCGGCACCGGAATTCGGCGCTGCTGCCATCATTGAGCGCTTTGCCCAATTAGACCCCGTGATGCTCGTAGCAACCACGTCGTATCAATGGAATGGTAGGAGATTTGATCGAACAGCACATGTGATTGACCTTGCTCGAGCCCTGCCGACGTTGCGGTCGCTATTGGTCGTTCCCGGGACTGACAACCTGAACGAACCCGTTGACCCTGACGTGGTCGACATCACCAAGATCGCGGCACTTATCGCTGCGGGTCAGAGCCGTCCCCTGCAAGTGAGTCTTATGGCTGAGGCGCAAACACCTTTTGCGGACGCCACGATTGCGTACGAGCGCCTGCCGTTTGATCATCCCGCCTATGTTCTGTTCACCTCTGGGACAACCGGCAAGCCGAAGTGTTTGATTCATCGTCAGGGTGGAGTGTTACTCAAGCATCTGGTCGAGGCAGGGCTGCACATCGATGCCGGACCGTCGGATCGACTGGCTTTCTATACGACGACCGGATGGATGATGTGGAATTGGGCAGCCACTGTGCCAGCCACCGGTGCCACCCTGGTGCTTCATGATGGCGCCCCGAATTATCCAGCCGTTGACGCGCTGTTTGACCTCGCCGAGGACGTGCAGCTGACACATTTAGGTATCGGGGCCAGGCTGTTGGAGTTGATGCGCACGGCCGGCGTCTCATTGCGAGGGCGCCGATCACTGGCAAGTCTGCGAATGGTCATGGTCACCGGGTCGCCGCTCACGCCGATCACGGCAAAATGGCTTGTCGATCAACTGGGTCCGACCGTGCAGCCGAACCCGACCTCAGGCGGTACTGACCTCATCGGCAGTTTCCTCAGCGGCGATCCAACTCAGCCGGTATGGGCCGGGGAACTTCCTGGGCCAGCGTTGGGAATGGACGTTGACGTCGTCGCCTTCAATGGCGACACGATTGGTATCGATGAACCAGGTGAACTCATTTGTCGCAACACCTTTCCCACAGTGCCGCTCGGAATTTGGGGCGACGATGATGGTTCGCGGTTGCGAGCAACATATTTTGATCAGATTCCAGGTGTCTGGACCCACGGTGACCTGACATCGAAGACCCAGACCGGCGGATTCATTATTCATGGACGCTCTGACGCTACCTTGAACATTGCCGGGGTGCGGATTGGTACGGGCGAGATCTACAGCGCTCTAGAACTACTACCGCAGATCATGGATGCACTCGTATTCGCGCAATCGTGGGAGGAAGACTCGCGGATGGTGCTACTGGTCGTGCTTGCCGATGGAGCGACGCTTGATGAGGAACTTCGCGCCATGATCAAGGCGACACTACGAGATCAGTACTCACCTCGACATGTGCCCGCGGTGATTGAACAGGTCAGTGACCTACCGCGAACACGGACCGGCAAGTTGGCAGAAATCGCGGTTGCTGCAACGGTCAACGGACGCCCCGTGCGCAACAGGGATGCGTTGGCAAACCCCGAGTCACTAGATGTTATTGCTGGCCTCTTCAGCGTCTAACTGCGCGTCTGTAGTGCCCTGATCATCATGGATCCCCCGATCAGTGCACCGACCAATATCGCGAGCCCGGCGATGCCTTGCCGTTGTCGTTTCAGTTTGGGCTCAATGTGGGAGTAGGGAATCGTGGAGAATGACACCATCTCGTACCGAGTTTGATATCGATTACCGAGCACCTGATGGAGGAGATTCTCGGTCCGGCGCACGGCGCGATAGCCGATCGAGTTGACCGAATCACGCATCTCGACGAAGTTGTGCAGTGCCAGGTCGGCAACGGCGTTGGCCTGCGGTGTTCGCTCGTGTGCATACGCGGGTAGGGCTGCGTCCCAGTTACCGTCGTTGTCATCGAGATGCTTGACCAGTGCGACACAGTCCTCAAAGGAGGCGTTCGCACCTTGGCCGTAAAAGGGCACGATGGCATGGGCGGCATCACCGAGCAGGGCACTTCGATTGCGCCACCACGGGGAGCACCGCACGGTAACGAGAGATCCAATGGGGTTGTGTTCGTAATCATCAAGCAAATCGGGCATGAGGGCGGCTGCGTCGGGATAGTGCTGACCAAAGTAGGAAACGATGCGATCGGGTGTATCGAGATCGGCGAAGGAGTGATCGCCAGCCTTGGGCCAAAAAAGCGTGCACGTGAAGGATCGGTCAAGATTGGGGAGGGCGATCATCATTGACGATCCGCGTGGCCAAATGTGTAGTGCGTCTGGATCGAGTGCATATTCGTCGCCTTGGGCAGGAATAGTTAATTCCTTGTAGCCGTAAGGCAAGTAGTCTTGCGCAAAATCGAATCCGTCACTCTGCAAGAAGGCGCGACGCACCGCGCTGTAGGCACCATCGGTGCCGATGATGGCATCAGCTGAAACGGTGGCCTTCCCTTCGGCGGACTCGAGAGTCAGGCTGGTGTTGCTGAGATCACACGACGTTGCTTGATGGTTAAAGTGAATCCGCACCGTGGGTTGTGCTTCGGCGGCATCTAGCAACACGGCGTTGAGTTCGCCACGACTAATGGAGTTAATCGCCCGATCACCTGCGGCACTGTAACTTTGAAATACTTCATCACCAGACACTGGATGGAGCATTCGCCCGTGCATGGGGAGAGCTCGGCTGAGGACCGTGTCTTGAAGGCCCACCTCCGCAAGTGCCGTGAGTCCGCGGGTTGAGATCGCCAAATTGATGCTTCGCCCTCGCTCGGCTCCTGTGTTTCGTGGATCACTACGCCGTTCATAGACTTCTACGTGATATCCACGCTTGCCGAGCATTGTTGCCAGGAGCGACCCGGCCAGTCCAGCGCCAACGATGATCACTGAGCGGTTGGTCATGCCGAGGCTCCCGTAGTAGTGAGTTGTGGGGGTCGTAGGAATCCAGTGCCCAGAAAGCGTTCGGCGTTGCTACCTAGGATCGCTTCGCGTTCGGCGATCGTAAGAAAGTCAGCATCGAGTACAACTTTTCCAGCAGGTCGTTCCCCCAACGGGTAGGGATAATCCGAACCCATCATGACCTGCGTTGCTCCGTAAGTGTCGGTGAGCAGTCGAAGAGCCCGTGGGTCAAACACAACGGAGTCGACGCTGAAACGATCGACGTAGTACGACGGTGGCTGTTGAGATGTTCCCACCACATCTGGTCGCTGGTGCCACGCATTATCCATGCGCCCCAGCCACATTGCGAAGGATCCACCGCCATGTGCAAAGCAGATGCGTAAATCAGGTGATATTCGATCAAACACTCCTCCGAGGATCATCGACAGCACGGACAGATGGGTTTCTGCTGGCATATCAACCAGCCATTGAGCCATCCATCGTTGATTGCGCGGCGAGGGTGTCATGTCCCATGGGTGAACAAAAACGGGGGCATTGCGTGCCGCACAGTGCTGGAGAAATTCAATAATTCCAGCGTCGTCAAGATCACGATCGCCCACATGATTGCCGATCTCAACGCCGAGGTGTCCGTTGTCGAGGCATCGGTCGAGTTCACGGCAAGCCGCGTCGGTGTCTTGCAAGGGCACCTGGCAGAAGGGAAGTAGGCGGTCCGGCGCTTGGGCGCACAGGGCGAGGCACAGGTCATTGAAAGTCTGTGCAGATGCGGTGGCATCGGCGGCGGTGAGCGCGTATCCGAAGAACACTGGGGTGGGGGAGACGACCTGCATATCAATGCCATCAGCATCCATGTCGGCAACGCGTTCCTGAGCATCCCAACAGTTACTCGTGATGAGTCGAAAATCTTTATCACCCAACATGATCATGGCGGTCTTGTCGGTGATCGGCCGCAGCCAAGGTGTTGGCGCATTGGTGGAGTTTGCGGGGCTGGGCCATCCCTGCGGAACAAAGTGTGAGTGAACATCAATGACGGGTGCAGGCATGGCGCGTTCAGCCCTTTCCTGGATGCAGATGCCCGCAGGCGGGACATCGTCGGGCATCAGCATCGCGGTAGAACGCCTCAAAGACCGGAGGAAGGTCGTCAGCAATATCGCGCACCTGAAGTTCAACCTCGTGAACGAGACCATCGCACTGTGGGCAATACCACTGGAATTTCTCAAGCGTGCCCTCGTCGCGAATGCGCTCGAAGACCAAGCCGATGGAACCGGCCTCGGGCCGCTGCGGGGAGTGAGGCATGAGCCTTGGCAGAACCCACATTTCGCCGGGCCCGATGGTGACTCGCTTTGGTCCGTCGGGAGTCATGAGATCGACGTGCATCGTGCCGCTCACTTGATAGAAGACCTCTTCAAAAGGATCGACGTGGAAGTCGGTGCGCGCATTCGGTCCACCAACGACCATCACGATGAAGTCTTGACCGCCTGGAAACATCTCTTTATTCGCGACCGGAGGTGTCAAGGATGCTCCGTGCTTGGCGACCCAGTCATCGAAGTTCAGGGTCTGGGTGAGATTACTCATGAGGCACTCCTATCGGTCGCTTGTCGGTGGGCGACGGCTTGGATTTCGATCAGCAGGTCGGGGTGTGGAAGTGCGCGAACGGCTACCGTGGTGCGCGTTGGGCCGGTGTGGTCGAAGAACTCAGCGTAGGCAGCGTTGTAGGCAGCAAAGTCAGTCATGTCAACGAGGTAACACGTGACTTGAACCAGGTGAGTAAGACCACAATCTTGGGTCGCGAGCAGATCGCGAACATTAGCGATGACGGCGCGTGTTTGTGCTGCAACGTCGAGAGTCTTGGTGCCGTCGGCGGCAACATCAACCCCGTCGAAGGTGTTATCGGCCCGTCGGCTGCTGGTGCCAGACACCCAGATCAGATCTCCGACTGCCTTCACATGCGGGTAAGCCCCGCGCGGCGCGGCCTTACCGCGAACGACCACTGAGTGCGAGCTGATCGAGTCAGAGTGTGGGGCTTGATCGGTCACGACCCCATCCTGCTTCCTTTAGACTATGCGCGGCAAGAGCCAGTAATTGCTGAGGGCTTAGCCAAATGGGCATACCCTAGGGACATGTCCAACGAGGCAGTTTCCGTAGTCAGTCCCGAGCGGCTGCTTGATGGGCGCTTGAAGCTCAGGCATTTGGTGTTGGTGACCACCATCGCCGACGCCGGGAGCCTGGCCCGAGCCGCTGGCGCCCTGCGGATCACTCAACCGGTGGTCACTCGAGGCCTGCAGGATCTAGAACGCATTTTGCACGTGACGTTGTTCGAACGATCGGCGCAGGGCGTAGTGCCGACTGTTTTTGGAGTGTCTTTCATCGAGCACGCACGCAGCATCCTGGCTCAGGTGCGCCAGGCCGGACGCACGCTCGGCGACATCGCAGCAGCGGACATGGGCACCGTCACTGTCGGTACGCACGTGGCTGGGGCATCGGTGGTGTTGCCTGCGGCAATCGCCTTGGCCAAACATGATCATCCTCAATTGAGTATTCGAGTTCATGAGGCGACACCCGATGTACTGGTAGGCGAGTTGATAGGGGGTTCAATAGACCTGGTGGTGGGCCGGTTAGCTCCCGATGATTCGCGCCTGAATCAACACACGCTCTATGTCGAGCCAATCGTTTTGATCGCACGGGCCGACCACCCAGCTGCATCGCGCCCGACCCAATCCTTAGGTGACCTGGCGAACTTTCCGTGGGTTGTCCCCGTTGAGGGAACAACGCTGCGTCGCGAAATCGAACAGGTCTTCCTGCTGGCAGAGGTGCCGTGGCCGATCAATCGAGTGGACTGCACCGCGGTGCCGATCGTACGCCGACTGCTTCAAGACGGTGACTTCATCGCCGCGCTGCCCCAATCTAGCGTGATCGACACCGAAGGATTAGTCACCTTGCACCCCAGTGATGTTTCGCTCGACCGACTCCGTCGACCAGTTGGGATCAGTACCGCGGCGCATCGTTGGCTGTCTCCGGCGACCGAGGCGATGAAGGCAGCCTTGATCGCCGCCGCTACGAAGGTAAACGTCGACTAGGAACCCGGGTTGAGACGATCCTTCAAGATCTCCAGGCGCTTTCGACTGGCCAGCGAAGACGGATTCAAGATGGCGTAGTGATCGTCGCCTGGCATGATAAATAATTGCGTGGCAACGCCTTTGGCTGCAAGCACATCAACATAGCCTTGGCTCTGCTCAAGGGGAACGTCTACGTCGGCGTCGCCGTGAAGCAGGACAATATCCGTGTTTGGATCGGGAGTAAGCAGGCTGGGATCGCACTGGGCATATCTATCCACCACGTCAGCTGGTGAGCCGCCCATCATGTGATCCACGGCACCGTCTCCTAGGTTGGCGGAGCTCGCTAGCGAAAGGCAGGCCACCGGAGCAGATGCGATGGCAACGGAAAAGGCATGCGGCACTCCTCCTGACACCGCCCACAGCGCCAGCGCACCACCGGCAGAGTGCCCCAAAATTGCGCTGGCTGCTGTGTTGAGTTGGTAACGGCGTGCCTGTTCGACACTCATGTCGATTGCTCGTGCGACATCGTCGTAGATGCTCGGCCACGGCTGATCATAGTCGCGGTATTCGATATTGCTCACGGCGAAACCATGATTCGCAAGATCGTTGGCGACGCCGTCTTCAAGGTGCCGTGAGTACTTTGGCCGCCAAAAACCACCGTGCACGATGACGATCCACGGCACACCGATCGTGTTCTCGGGAAGAAACCACTCCACCACCTGGCGCTCATCGGGGCCGTAGGGGCGAACTAATCGACGGGCTGATGTGTTCATCGAATGTGCTAGGCCAAGATACGCGTAAGAGCGTCTGCGGCACGCCAACAATCAAAGTACGTCGAATACAGGCCGACGGGTGCAAAACGAATAATGTCGGGGTTGCGTCCATCGGCGATCACACCGAATTCATCTCGCAACTGATCGGTGATCGTGCGGATATCTCCGCTGAAGCGCACGGAGACCTGGCAGCCGTGACGCAGTGGTTCGGCGGGAGTAATGACATGCAGCGAACCCGCGGGGACCTCATTAGCCACTTCTTGGAAGAGTTCACGTAGGTAGTGATTAAGTCGCTCGCTTCGTTGAGCGATCACGGGCATCGTGATGTCAGCAAAAATCTTCAACGAAATCTCAACCGGAGCCATTGCGAAGATAGGGGGATTCGACACCTGCCAAGCGTCGGCCGTAGGTGGCGGATCGAAGTGCCGTTCCATCCTGAAGCGAGTGTCTGTTCGTGTGCCCCACCAGCCGGCTAACCGTGGCATGGCCGTGTCGACCACGTGTCGGGCGTGAATGAAGGCGCCGGCAACAGCGCCTGGGCCGGAATTGAGGTACTTGTAGGAGCACCAGGCCGCAAAGTCGACGTTCCAGTCGTGTAATGACATTTCGACGTTTCCAGCGGCATGAGCGAGGTCCCAACCAACGTAGGCACCAGCGCGTTGACCTGCGGCCGTGATGACAGGCATGTCCATTACCTCACCGGTGAGGTAATTGACGGCGCTGAACAAGACAAGGGCCAAGTCGCCTTTGTGCTCATCGATGGCGGCGAGGATGTCTGCGGTGCGCAGCGTGTCTTCTCCGTCTCTTGGTCTCAACCTAATCACGTGTTCGGCCGGGTCAAGGTTGTGCCATTGGACCTGCGCATCAATTGCGTAGCCGTCCGAGGGGAAAACGATGTCCTCCATCAGGATTTTGTTGCGCTGCCCCGATGGTCGATAGAACGAGGCCATCAGCAGATGGAGATTGACGGTGAGGGAGTTCATGATCACCGTTTCCTCGGGTATTGCTCCAACCAATAACGCGGCAGGTTCACGCAAGGCTTCGTGGTAGTCCTTCCACGGTCGAGGTCCTTGGAGTTGCCCTTCGACTCCCCACTGCGCCCATCGCTGCAGCTCATCATCGATTGCACCTTTGGTGGCCAGTGGCTGCAAGCCTAAAGAGTTGCCGGCGAAGTAGGCGCTTTCGCCATCGCCGGCCGGGTGGGGTGGAATGTGAAACAAATGTGCCCAACCCGGATCCTGCACATCGAGTTGAGGGTCGAATTCGCGCATGGGTGAGAGTGTGTCAGGTGAAGGGTCGGACATGTCAGATTCGGGTCCGCGCCGACCAAAGCTCGGGAAATGCATTGCGTGCAAGGCTTCGCTCGAGCCAAGCGAGACCCGCTGATCCGCCGCTACCGCCTTTGGCTCCCATTGCCCGCCGCACGGCCATGACGTGTCGATACCGCCAGTCGCTGAATGCCTCAGCAATGTCCGTGAGCACCTCGGCCAGATCGCGGAGTTGATCACCATGCGTGGTGTCGGCGTATAGGGCCACCCACATGTCCTCCACGTGCTCATTGGTGTCATAGGTGCGTGAGGTATCGCGTTGGAGTACTACGTCTGGAACCTCGTACCCGTGACGGGCTAGATATGCGAGTACATCGTCGTAAAGACAAGGAGCGATGAATGCCTCCTGCAACTGAGCGTAGTGATCTCCAGCGACGTTTTTGTGCGGTCGCATCAGAGCTTCATCCTTGAAGCCAAGGAGGAATTCAAGGTGTCTATACAGAAAGGATTGAAACCCTGAGGCCTCTCCCAGATCATCGCGAAACGCGTTGAAGTCGGCGGGAGTCATCCATCTAAAGCTCATCCAGCTGGCATTAAGAGCGGTGAAATGGTCGACACTACGGCGCAGCGTGACGAGGGCCTCCCCGAGGTCGTCTTCGCGGAGTGCATGTTGGGCGTGACGCCACTCGAAATTGATCAGGTTGAAGTACAACTCCATGATCTGCGAGCACACCAAGAACATGTACTCGCCAGGGACCTCAGTCTTGGTTTGTTGTAGTTCAGCCAGCGTAGATGCCCGAACGTACGCGTCGTAGGGAGTCGTCGTTTCGAAGGAGATCTTTGGAGATAGGGCAGTGGTGGAAGGTTCGTTCTGCCTCGAACCTGATTTGCCCGGGTTTCGACGAGATGTCATGTCCACAGTCTGTCGGGCACTGCGATCGAGCGGAACCCCTGTAGACCTCAAGATCAAGCACAACGCGAGGAGGCATCTGGGGTATGTCCATGGGGTGGATTGGGAACCAATGCCGCAGGGAGAGCGTCGGTAATGGTGGCTTCAACTATCCAGTCGGCAGCCGCCGGCTCAAGCCTTTAGCGAAAGAGGACACATGCGCAACATTTCACGTCGCGGACTCGCGACAGCCGCCGCTGCGATCTTGGCACTGGGGGGCACCGCGGTTCTCAGTGGATGTTCATCTGATTCATCACCTGACAGTTCGACGAGTGCTTCGGCTATGGAGACAGGAAATCAAATGATCGGACCCGTCATCGTGGAAGCAGGTCAGACTGAGGTTTCTGTCGCCGTTGGTCGAACGATCGTCTTCAATGTGGCTGATCCCACGCAGGAGACCATTGCCACAGACAATGATGCGGTTGTGACCGTGACTCCAGGTCAAGATGACGGGTCGGCGATCTTCAACCCCGGCGGTGTCGCCCTCTCGGTTGGCACCGCAACGGTCACGCTGACGAATTCGGTCAACGGCACGGAGCAGGTAGTTGTCGTGACGGTCACCGAGTAGGTACTGGAGAATACAAAGACATAATCCCTAGACTTCATCCATGGAGAAGTCCACGGGATTTGACCTAGACCTACCCGGTTTCCAAGCGTGGCTGTTGGAGCGGCAGCTAAGCAACGACGGATCGACGCCACTTGAGGCCGAACTTCTCACAGGCGGGCGTTCGAACGTTACCTACCGCGTATCGCAAGGCGAGCGTGAATGGGTCGTTCGGCGCCCGCCCTTTGGTCATGTGATGCCCAGTGCGCACGATATGGGTCGCGAGTTCACTGTGCTTTCAGGACTGCGCGGCAGAGGGTTTCGGGTGCCTCAGCCTTATGCGTTTTGTGACGACGCGCGGGTTATTGGTGCTCCCTTCTTGGTGATGGAATTTGTCGCCGGATCTGTCTACGCACACCGATCGCAAACCGAGGGGCTGGCTGTTGAGCAGACCTCGACGCTTAGCGAGCAGTTAGTGAGTGTGTTAGCCGACCTGCACGCGGTAAATGCCGACGCCGTGGGCCTTGGTGATTTCGGTCGTCCGCAGGGCTTCTTACAGCGGCAGGTGCGGCGATGGCAGCAGCAGTGGGAACTCAGCCAAACACGAGACTTCGCTTTGATGGCAGAGTTTGCGACTCGACTGCACAGTCGCGTTGGTCAACTTCCGACCGAAACGGATTGGTCCATCATTCACGGTGACTACCGGCTCGACAACACGATTGTGGACCCCGAGACATTCCAGATTCGGGCGGTTGTTGATTGGGAGATGTCAACCTTAGGCCATCCGATGTCAGATCTTGCTCTGCTTTTGGTCTATTGGACACAACCGAATGACGGCTTGCGAAAAAACGTTCCACTCACCGATGGTGTGACTGATGCTGCTGGTTTTGTCTCTCGGGAGCAAATCGTCGGTATGTATGTTGAACGGAGCGGTCGATCTGTTGATGATCTTGATGTGTGCATTGCATTGTCGTGTTTCAAGTTAGCAGTGATTCTTGAGTCGATCCGAAAGCGTATGATCGCGGGCCAGCAGGTCGGTGGGAGCACTACCGAAGCCGATGAATTGCTATTGGCTACCGACGCGCTCATCGAGATCGGCAACCTGAGTTTGACGATCGGCGGCATGCAGGCATTGAGTAGTTAGGTAAGCCTAACTACTATTGCAGCACAATAGGTATGATCATTTGTCTGGACAATGAATAGACAAAAGTGAGTGTTGGTTTTGCTCTGACTTGATCATTTATTTTAGTCTGATAATGCCGACAGTTGATCGGGGCAAACGAGTTGATCGGGGGAAACGATCGGTGCTCGAGTCTGAGAATCACCTGGAAGTGAGAGGTTTTTGCAAGCGGACTTGAACGCTTTTGCGTTCATAGTTGAAGGCCTGGGGTAGCACTAGGAGTGCTACTTGTCGAGTAGAGGGGAACTGGCCGATGACCGTAAATCCCGTGCATTTTTCGAATGATCCGGCACAGAATAGTCAGGACTCTGATCTGCCCTGCACGCTCATGGCAGGTGTTGTGCGATTTCTGCAAAACCGCCCGACATGGGATGAGGTGGCGCAATTTCTGGTGCTGGGCGGTGTCTCGTCACTAGACGTGCGCCAGGCGGCAATCTATGAGATCAGGCCTGATCTACACCTACGGGTTCTGGGCACGTTTGGTGACGAAGCACGCAAAGGAGATCTAAATGGCCTGGCCGGTCATGATATTGGCCTCCTGAAGAGTCTTCTGCACTCCGGGGAGCCGCAAACCAATCTCACTCGTGGATCAACGGTGGAGCAGGACGGCGATCCATCGGTCGGTAACCGAGAGGTCATTAGTTCATACCCTGAACTGCTGTGGCCGCTTGCTACTCCGATAGGGCTCAATGGAGTCCTGCAACTACGGTTCAACGATAGGGAGCTGCCAGGTCGCACTGACACAGAGTTGAGCCAGGTCGCCGCTGTGTTGTCGTTGCTGTTGGACATCATTCGCTCGCATGAGGATCTTGATCCCGGTGACATGACCCAACAGATCAGGGCGAAGGTGAATGCCCACGAAAACGCTTTCCGCATAGGAGTCGGTGAAGCATCTGCTAACGGTCAATCCGGGCTGTGGAATAGGCGGGCAAAGGAGCCTGACCGGCTCACAGCACGCCAATTGCAGGTGCTTGGCTACATGGCCGATGGCAAAACCAATAGTCAGATCGCTCGATTACTGAAGTTCAGTGAATCGACGATTCGGCAAGAGACGATGGCCATCTACCGATTCCTGCAGGTTCCCGGGCGCCGCGAGGCAGTTGAAGTGGCCCGAAACCAAGGAATCCTGCATCAGGCAGTAGTCGCCAAGGGAAGTCGACCGGAATCAACCGTCGTCGTGTCCGGTGTTGTCTATCGCCCGAACGAAAAATGACGCGGGAGTGGGGGGTTCGTGTCGCGTCGTCAAATTTTGACGGGTTTGAGCACTGCTAATGACCGACTAAGTACACCTGAGTACCCTGCGAAGCGTGCTCATCCCCGGGTTGCCAGAGACCGAGCTCATCGGCGAGCACCTGTGTCTGAGCCGTGTGACCGAGTTCGATGTTCAGGAACTGTTCTCCTGCCTAGACCATGATGAGGTTTGGCAGCACGTTCCCGGTCGCCCGTCGACAGCGGATGCATATTGGCGGATATTGGTCGATGCCACGACAGTAGGCAGATTTCCATGGGTCCTACGGTTGCAGCATGACTACGCGGGCCTTGCGAAGCATTCGGTTGTCGGTACGTCCTCATATCTTGACGTAGACCTGCCCAATGAGCGGTGCGAGATCGGTTTCACTAGTTATACCCCCGCGGTATGGGGCACGATTGTGAATCCGCAGGCGAAACTCCTGCTCTTGGGCGCAGCGTTTGGCGCAGGCTTTAATCGGGTTCAGTTAAAGACCGATGCTCGCAATTTGCGCTCCCAGCGAGCCATCGCGGGTATCGGTGCTGTCCATGAAGGAGTGTTGCGGCGATACCAGCGTCGCACCGATGGTTCGATGCGCGACACCGTCATGTTCAGCGTGCTAGCCGATGAATGGCCACGGGTGCGTAGTCATCTCGAACAGCGCGCAAAGCTGTAGCTGGCGATGTCCGTATCTTCACTCGATGCTCGACAGCGACAAGGATTGATGTTCGCGTTAATTGGTGTGGTCGCTTTCTCGTTTTCATTACCCTTTACGGTCTGGGCTCTTGAATCCTTCGACCCGGTACTCACGGCTACGTTGCGGGCAGTCCTAGCCGGCGTGGTTGCCGGTGTGATCTTAATTATTCGACGTGTTCCGTGGCCGCAGCGAACTCTCATTAGACCCTTGATCTACACCATGGCGGGCGCGGTATTTGGTTGGCCAATCCTGATCGCCTTGGCTCTGCAACGGACGACATCAGCGCATGCCGCGGTCATTGCGGCGGTGATGCCCTTGGTAACTGCGGTCATCGCAGTGCTTCGTGCGCGCGAGTACGTTTCGCGCCAATTTTGGATAGCCACAACCCTGGGTACGGCAGCCCTGGTGGTCTTTGCCCTGTTGCGAGGAGGAAGCGAAGGCGGAAACCTCGTTGCCGATCTGTTGATTGCCGGTGCCGTCGTGTCGTCATCCTGGTGTTACGTCGAAGGAGCCGTTCTTACTAGAGTCATGCCTGGTTGGCAGGTCATTTCCTGGGTCGTGGTGCTTGCATTACCAGCAACGGTTCCGGTGTCGGTCGTGCTCATTCTGTTTGGTGGGGTGAGCACACCGATCACTACCAACGCCGTCATTGGTCTTGTACTCCTCGGCCTATCGTCTATGTATTTTGCGTTTTTCTTTTGGTATCGAGGCCTTGCGCAAGCCGGTGCCGCCCGTGGTGGGCAGGTGCAGCAATTACAGGCACCGCTTACCTTGATCTGGTCGGTGTGGTTGCTCAACGAATCGGTGACTTGGGCAACAGTGATGACGGCGGGTATCGTCCTGGCGTGTGTGGCCTGGGCAGTACGGGTGCGTACGCCGACCGTGGTTACTCCCGAGGAGTAATTACCGCAAAAGGACGTCAACTGGAATGACCTCGTTGGTACCTTCTGAGCCATGAGAACATTACTTATTGCATCGGTTGCAGCCGTTGCTCTTGGCGTATCAGCGTGCAGCGGTGGATCTGACGTGCGTGAAGCGCAGGAGTTCTGCGATCAACTGGCCGCAGGCACGGCTCCATTCGATGTCTTCCAGTCGATGCGCGATGATTATCCGAACCAACCGGATTGGGCGGCCGCTGCTAAGGGTTGGGCGCAGTCGACCTGCCCTGATCAATTGGCAACAAATGAGCAATTGCGGAACATCATTTCGAATACCGGAGGCGATCCAGACTCCTGATTCGACAGGAGCAACCGGAGGCGAAATGACTGCTAGTCAGGATCAGGTTCCGCTCTTTCATTTCGACACACGAACGTTTTTGGGAGGACGCCGGCCCAGCAGAGATGAACGGCGTGCGCTAGGAGTGGCTGCTCGGAAAGCGGTGCCCGTTGCCGAATTGGCGAGGGTTCCGGAGGCGTCACAGCGCGCTGACACCTTGTCGATTCTGCGGGCTCAAGACGCGTCTCGGGAACAGTCGCTCGTTCCCCTGCGCTACGAGCGGATGGCAGTCAGTGCTTTCACCTTCCTGCGTGGTTCCGCTGCGGTGATGGCGCACGACCTTTCCTTGGTGTCCAGCAGCGGCGTGCGCGTTCAGTTGTGTGGCGACGCGCACGTAGCCAACTTCGGCATGTTCGCGTCGGCTGAACGCACACTGGTATTTGACATCAATGACTTTGACGAGACACTTCCCGGATCCTTTGATTGGGATGTGAGGCGCCTAGCGGCCAGTGCAGCTGTAGGAGTTCTCGATCAAGGAGGAAGCAAGAAGAAGGCGCGTAAAGCGGCCAAGGCAGCTGCTACCGCGTATCGAACCGTGATGGCTGCTCTCAGCCAGATGCCCACCCTCGACGTATGGAATCTGAAGGTGAATGCGGATTATTTGATGAGCAGGTTTGAAGGGGGTGATTTTCGTAAGGCAACTCAACGCGCTATTGACAAGTCCAAACGAAGCACCAGTGCCACTGCGGCGTCAAAACTGACCGAGCGCGTGAACGGTCACCAACGTTTCCGTAATGATCCTCCCCTTCTGGTTCGACTATCAGAAGAGGACCACGGAACGTGGATCGATCGCATTGCGCCGGCATATGACCAATACTTGAAAACACTTCCACCAGATCGCGTCGCCTTACTGAGCCACTATTCGTTCGTTGACATGGCACATAAG
This sequence comes from Actinomycetota bacterium, assembly GCA_017857875.1. GTDB lineage: Bacteria > Actinomycetota > Actinomycetes > S36-B12 > S36-B12 > M55B157. Next base: position 35,398 of record JAFMCH010000012.1, read on the forward strand.
GTGGTAGGAGTGGGGTCGGTCGGCACCAGGGCATTTGTCATGTTGCTCGAGTCGGGTGACGGTGAGCCATTGGTGTTGCAGATCAAGCAAGCGATGGAATCAGTTCTAGAGAAGTACCAGGGTAAGAGCGAATTCGACAATCATGGTGAGCGCGTTGTCGTGGGCCAACGCGTGATGCAAACGACCGGAGATCCCCTGTTGGGTTGGGTGAAGTCGTCGGGAGCCGAAGGTCTGGACTTCTACGTTCGCCAACTGAAGGACCTGAAGGGATCCATTGACATGACGCGGCTCGATGCCGATGGTTTCGTCGACTATGCCCGGGTGTGTGGTGCCACGATGGCTCGATCCCACGCGCGGGTGGGGGATTCGTCAATGGTGACCGGATATCTGGGCGAAGACGAAAGCTTTGATGAGGCTATTGCCGAGTTTGCCATGGGTTACGTCAAAATCACCGACCTTGATCATGGAGCACTTCTCGCCTGGCTCGCCACAGATGACAAAACTCAAGAGAGACTTTGATGAAGTCGCTTTATCTTTTCAGTGCGCTCGTTTCGGGAGCTCTGGTGATCACTGGTTGCGTGAGCACTGAGAAGGATGAAACAGTTTTCTCGCCGCTCGTCTTTGTGCCGGGGTTAGGCATGAGTGCTTTGCAGGTTGACGTTGTCGATAGCGATGGTGAGTCGATCCAGTTCGATTTCCTTGTTCCGTCGATGACGCCGGTTGAGCTGCTGCCTGGATCAGCACCAAGCGCCTTGGCCTATTCGATCGAAAGTGGGCTACCCGAGAGCTCAGTTGACCAGGTGGCTGACTGGATGGCTCTTGACATTGATGCCGAAGGGATCGCGCGGAATAGGCCTGGTGTCACTGCCCAGCCCGTGTCCGTGGGTGAAAATTTTGGACTCGAGTGTCCACGCTACGTACCCATGGTGGACGCACTTGAGACATTCGGTTGGATCGCAAATGTGAACGCTTATTGCGCACCTTTTGATTACCGATTCACGCCGGGAAGTAATTCTTTTGTATCTGATTTCGTGACACTTGTCGAGCGGGTCGTTGATGCTTCTTCGGGCGCGAAGGCGGCGGTTGCTTGCCATAGCCAGGGTTGTTTGATGGCCTACCACGCCTTGCGAACAATTGATGCGGAGTGGATCAACGAGCATGTTGTTTTCCTGTTCGGCTTCGCCGGTCAATTCTCTGGTTGCAGTGATTGCCTACTTTGGGCCGCCCAAACTGGCTGGAGTTGGGACCCTAACGCCCCGGATGCGACCCCTGTTGACCGTACTTGGGTGGGTGAGATGGCACTTGGATTGCAGGAGAGTGTGTATGGCCAGGAGGTGCTTTATCGCCTCGGCGGGCGGAATTATCAGGCCATGGACTCCGCTCGATTGTTGGTTGACGTCGGGGCTGCGTCAATGGCCCGAGCGCAGGACAGGTATGCGCTTGGCAAACAGCAGTGGTTTCTCCAGGGCAGTGAACTGCGGCAGCCCCTTGGCGTGCCAACGCGCTTCGTCTTCGGAAACGGTATCCCCACGACGTACGGATACGATCTAAATGGTTCGAACATGGTTGAGCTCCAAACAGATGGCGACGGGGGAGACAGCCAATGGATGAATCAGGCACCGTTACGCTGGACAGCAGATGTTGACTGCGATGTGCTTGAGATACCGGGCGTCGGGCACATGGAGATCGTGACGAACGGCGTGGCCCTGGCAGCACTGGCGAGTGTGTCAACGTCGGAAGGCAAGGAATGTCTGAGGGGTTAATGCATCCGGTTACTCACTTCAAGTAGTGGCGTGTTACATGATTCTCGGAAAGTTCGGCCGCTAGGTCAAGTGATCCAGCTGAGACAGCTGCATAAATGGCGACATGTTCACCCATTATTTTGCGCCAGAATGGCTTCCAAGCGGAGTTAGAGATGTCCGCCAAACTCATAATGAGTCGTTGATGCATCGCGCCGCGCAATGAACGGTATAGGTGAGCGACGAGCTGGTTGTGTGAACTGTCGACTATCGCCGAGTGAAAGGCCAGATCAAGGCTGATGAGGTCAGCGCGGCTCTGGGTTCTACCCATATCGCGCAATGCTTGCTCGACAAGTGTGAGATCTGCATCGCGACTGATGCTGGTAATTGCCCATCGCTCCAGCATGATGCGTGTGTCGATTACGTCCGATAGGTCGAATCGCTCGAGTGCGAATTCCATGTCTAGGAGCGTCGCTAGTGCTGGCGATGGACCTGCCAGGACAACCGTGCCAGCACTTGGTGCGTTGCCCCTCCGTGCTGACACCACGCCAAGTACCTCGAGAGTGCGAAGAGCCTCGCGAATCATCGGTCGCGAAATTTGAAGCGTATCGGCCAAATCTCGCTCTCCAGGTAGTCGATCACCGGGTTGGAGGTCACCACTGATGAGGAGGTTTCGCACATATGCGATGACATCCTCGTAGGCGCGATTGCCATCGGCACCGAACTGCGCGGTCATGCCTCAAGTGTGCCCCATCCCTTGACAGGTCTCCGATTACCTTTTACCTTCGGCATACTATTTGGTAAGACCAAACCAAGATTGAGAGTTGAGGCGGTATGGCACTGGCTGGGGCGGTACTCGACGAGATCACCGCCGTGGTTGGTGATCGTTGGACGAGCACGCCCACGGAACTGGATCGACACGGTCAAGATGAGTCCTGGCACCACCCGTTACCACCTGACGTGGTCGTTTATCCTCGATCCACCCAGGAGGTCGCCACAATCGTGACCGTGTGTCACCGAACCGGTGTCCCTGTTGTGCCGTACGGGGCCGGTACGTCGCTGGAGGGTGGCATCGGGGCCGAGCAAGGCGGGGTGTGTATCGACCTGAGTCAGATGAATGACATCAGCCGAGTGTCGATCGACGATCTAGATGCCACGGTGCAGGCGGGTGTGACACGGCACCAACTTAATGAGTACCTCAACCCGCAGGGGCTCATGTTCCCCGTGGA
>JAFMCH010000013.1 GCA_017857875.1 Actinomycetota bacterium
CCAGTCGGCAAACGCCGACACGTCGACCACCGGATTGTTATCCATCGACCAGCCCACCAGGGTTACCTGGCCATCTGGAGTCACGAACACCACATCATGCGAAAGCGAGACCGATCTGGCACCCAAGACCGATATTCCCGCATCATGAACGCGCGCCCACGTGCTCGCGGTATCGGTCACGATATCTAGAGCCTCAAGCGACGCGGTACGTGCCGATATCGGCGCTGATGCCGCTGGGAGCGCTAGCGTTAATTGAACACCTGTCTCCACGATGCGAGCATCCACGATGTCTGCGAGCCCTGGGATCTTTGCACGCTGCAACGTCCTGCGTCGCAATTGGTCGCGCCCAATGAGGTCATCGGTGCAGGGAACAATAATGCTGGAACAGACTGTTGGATTGTTGTTCATGTCGCGATCTTGCCCCTAAACGCAGGGGCCTCGTCGTGGCTCATCCACAGGCAGCGGTGGGTCCGCGATAGCGTCACCTACGTGTCCTTACCTGCATCGGCCGAGGTTGTCGTCATTGGTGCAGGCATGGCCGGTCTTGCCGCCGCGCGACATCTCATCGATCACGGTGTCGACGTCTGCCTCGTAGAAGCCAGCGATGCCGTGGGCGGTCGGGTTCGAACCGACATCGTTGACGGATTTCGCCTAGATCGGGGTTTCCAGTTGTACAACCCTTCCTACCCCGAGGGCAAGAAGGTTCTGGACCTTGCCGCCCTAGCCTTGCAGCCCTTCGTGGCCGGGGCCGAGATCATCTTGACCAATACACGCGCTCGAGTGGCAGATCCGCGCCGCGCACCCGCATGGATCTGGCCCTCACTGTTGGCTCCGCTGGGCAGCCTGCTTGGCGAAGTGAATTTCGCTCGATACGCCTGGAGCACCGGTCAGTCCAGCATGGCCGATCTTCAGCAGCGCCCCGATGTCACCAGTCACGCGGCCCTGCTTGCTGCGGGCATCGACGAGAAGCTCATCGATCGGTTTATCCGACCCTTTTTGGCCGGGGTCTTCTTGGATGATTCACTGCACACGTCACGCCGGTTCCTTGATCTGGTACTACGGTCTTTCGTGCGGGGTACACCCTCGGTTCCGCGACTAGGGATGGGCGAAATCGCAGCCCAGCTAGCACGACCGATGATCAATCACCTGCATCTGCGCACCATGGTCACGGAGTTGGTCGGATCTGGCGTCAGGACTCAACGCGGCGTGATCAAAGCACAACAGGTGGTCATTGCAACCGACCCCGGCACTGCCGGGGAACTCGCCCCGGGCCTTTCGATACCCGCCGCCCGCTCTGTCACCACGTGGTACCACCGCATTCGCGCTGGGCATCCACAGTTGACGCATGGGCGCGGCGTCCTTGTTCTTGACGGCACCGGTGCCGGACCGGTGATCAACACCGTCGTGATGACCGCCGCGGCACCGTCATACTCGGCCAGCGGCGACACCCTGGTGTCCTCGTCAGTCCTTGGCATACACACCAGCGATGCCATGAGCGAGCGCGTGCGTGCCCACCTGGCCCGGCTGTACGCGACCGACACGCGCGAATGGGACCTCATTACGTCTTACGCCATTCCCTACGCACTACCGGCCATGTCGGTGCCCCTCAACACTGCCCAAACAGTTCGGCTAGGACCAGACCGTTACATCGCCGGAGACCATCGCGACACGGCGTCCATCCAAGGAGCGCTGGTCAGCGGACGTCGAGCAGCCACCGCAATCATTCAGGACCGAAAGGAAAAGTTGTGACAGCACAACGCATTCTGGCAACCAGCGGAGGTTTTTTGGCAACGGACCGCTGGGGCGTGATGAAACCAGGACCGATGATTCTTGAAGCCCTTCGTCGCACAGGAAAGTCACGACCACGCGTCTGCCTACTCATGACCGCGAGCGGCGATGATGCCACCTATCTTGCGCGCTCGTACGCCGCCTTGTCTGACTTGGGCTGCGATGTCGATCATCTTGCGTTGTTCACCATGCCCAACCGGGACCCGGCCGAAGCGTTGATGTCCAGTGACCTGGTGTGGGTGGGAGGCGGCAGCGTCGCCAATCTGCTGGCCCTGTGGCGGTTACACCGAGTCGATGAAGCCCTGCGTGCAGCTGCCGACAACGGCACGATTTTGGCCGGTGTGAGCGCCGGATCCATTTGCTGGCACGTCGGTGGACCGACCGACTCATTCGGGCCAACACTGGCTCCCGTGACCGACGCCTTAGCGCTACTGCCCTATGGCAATGGCGTGCACTACGACTCTGAAGCGCAACGGCGACCCTTACTGCACTCGCTGGTGGGCGATGGCACGCTACCCACGTCCTACGCCACCGACGACCGCATCGGCCTTTGGTACGAGGCAGATGAAGTCGTTGAGGTGATGTCGGACGTGCCCGCCAGCCCCGAGGGTCCGGCTGCATACCGCGTTGAGCGGGTGGGGGGTGAAGTCGTGGAAACCCGACTGTCGATTGGTCGACAGCTCTAGGCGCCGGGCATCTCCAACGGGCCGGTCTTGGCCTGCGGGAAGTAGTCCTGACCTATTCCGGCCTCTTTCTTAGGGATCATGACCGAACGGGTCCAGGAAACGATCTCGTCGCCGTCCTGGTTGAGCCCGCGCGTACGCATCGTGATGATGCCCATCGTGGGCCGCGAGGCACTTTCACGCATGTCAATGCAAATGCTTTCGGCGTAAATGGTGTCGCCAACATAGGCCGGGTGGGTGAGCTTGATATCGGTCCAGCCGAGATTTGCCACCGCATTCTGGCTCATGTCAATCACTGAGAGACCGAGCACGAGAGCCACCGTCAAGCCGGAGTTAATAATGACCCGCCCACCGGTAATCGGATTGGACTGCGCGAGGTGGGCGTTGAAGTGGTTTTGGTTGGTATTACACGTCAGCAGCGTGAACCAGGTTGAATCCGCCTCTGAAATCGTCCGACCAAAGGGGTGCTGGTAGGTGTCGCCGACAACATAATCATCAAAGAAGAGCCCCAATTGGGCTGGATGCACGGTAGCCATGGTGGCATCCTGCCGAAGTGGGTTTCTTGGGCAATCACCGGGTACCCGCTGGCGTCGGGCCCGCCCTCGGGAGAGAATCAAGAGTGTCTTCTCACCCCGCCATCGTCGATGTCAGCGCCGCTCGACGGATGGGCACCGCGGTGTCCACGGTTATCTCCGGCAAACCAGAGGCGGTTCGCACCGCATTGGTCGTGATGCTCGCTGGTGGGCATCTACTCATCGAGGATGTGCCAGGAGTCGGTAAAACGATGCTGGCAAAGTCCCTGGCCAAGTCACTGGGATGCTCGGTTCGACGCATTCAATTTACCCCAGACCTGCTACCCAGTGACGTCGTCGGCGTCAGCATCTTCAATACGGGGTCATCAGATTTCGAGTTTAAGCCCGGTGCGATCTTCGCCAATGTCGTCATCGCTGATGAGATCAACCGCGCTTCCCCCAAGACCCAAGCGGCACTGTTGGAATGCATGGAAGAAGGCCAGGTATCCGTCGATGGGGCAACGTATCTACTCGCCAAACCGTTCATGGTTGTGGCCACCCAGAACCCGGCCGAGATGGAAGGCACGTATCCGCTACCCGAAGCCCAGCGGGATCGATTCATGGCACGCATCCAGATGGGCTATCCCGATTCGGATGCCGAATTGGCCATGCTCAACGCACACGGGGCCAATGACCCGTTAAGTCAGGTTGCCGCGATCGCATCGGCGGCAGATGTCAGCACCATGGTCGACGCGGTCAGCCGCGTGCACGTGTCTGACGCCCTTGCGGCCTATGTTGTCGACCTCGTGCGTGCAACCCGCAACAGCCCTGAGGTGCGTCTTGGTGCGTCGCCGCGCGCTGCCCTTCATCTCCTGCGCGCTTCCCGAGCCGCCGCAGCCCTCTCCGAACGCGACTACGTATTGCCCGATGACGTACAAAGACTTGCTGTACCCGTCCTTGCCCATCGACTTCTCCTGACAACCGAGGCACAGTTGGCCCGCCGGAGCCCGCAACAGGTCATGGCCTCGATCGTGTCCGCCGTGCCCATTCCGCAGCCGAACTGATGCCCGCATCACCATGAACATCGCAGCGCTGGCACGGGGCACCCAGCAGGGCGCCCGGGCGTTAACACTGCGCGGCAAAGGGTTAATTGCGGTTGGATTCGGACTTGCGGCGGGTGCGACCCTGTCTGGTCAACCAGATCTGCTCAGTATCGCGCTGCTGCTCATTGCCCTGCCCGTCATCACACTCATTCGCGTGAGTCGACGCAGATTCAGTCTCGGCTGTGACCGCGTCGTTGTGCCCACTCAATTGGCTGTGGGCGACACCGCAGAGGTGACCACGACATTGACGAATGTGGGTTCTGGCGACACCGGTGGCCTACTCATTGCCGAATCGGTCTCAGCCGAGCTCGGTCGACCAGCGTTTCGCGTCTTGACCAGGCTCAAGCCGGGGGCGTCGGCAAGTTTCACGTACACCATCAGCGCCCAGCAACGCGGCCAATGGCTGATCGGCCCCCTGCGAGTGACCGCCGTTGACCCATTTGGTCTGGTGCGATTGCAGCGGGCTTTTCGATCTCAACACAAGACGTTGGTAGTGCCCCGGGTGATCGACCTGGGCACCGGTTTACTCCAGGCCGAGCATCTGGGAACCGGAGACGGTAGCGCAACGGTGCTGGCGGCTCGGGGCAATGATGACGTCGTGCCGCGGGAGTATCACGTAGGCGATGACATGCGTCGCATTCATTGGCGAGCCAGCGCTCGAACCGGGGCGCTGATGGTGCGTCGGGAGGAACAGCCCTGGACCAGGCGAGCCAGCATCGTGGTTGATTTATCCGGCCCATCACATGCCGGCATGGGGCCTTTGTCGAGTTTCGAAACCGCAATAACGATCGTTGCTAGCGTCGGTGTCACGTTGCTCCGCAAGGGTTTTCGCATTGACCTGCTTGCCAGCGACGGCACCATGCTGCTGGGTTCTCTACACGGAATCACCGGTGAAGCTCGCTTCCTTGCCGATCTCGCGCTGCTAGATCCGACGCCACCGACCTCCCTAGCGGCGAATCCGTTGCATGCCGATCTGAGCATTGGGGTGTTCACGTCCCGACCCGGATGTGATCATTTACTGGAGCAGCAAGCACCTCGGGGCCGAGGTGACTTGGGGCTTGCCTTCATCTTGGATACAGCGGCCTGGGGTGATCCGCAGGCGTTAACCGCACACGATGTGTGCCGATCGGCCCGACGTGGTGGCTGGCGGGCAGCAGTCGTGCCCGCACGCGCGGACACCATGACCCAACTGCCCCAACTATGGGCATCCATGCTGCGTGGCGAATATGCGGGTGCACAATGACTGTGACGCGCGCATCTGACGCACAGGTGAATCGGTGGACCCAGGCACAGCCTGGATCAACTTTGGCGGCACTCATCGCTACGTTAGCGGCGAGCCTGGTACTCATTCCGCTTTTTGATTCGCCCTCCTTTCTCGGTCCCGTCGCACTGGTCGCCATCGCGGTGAGCATCGCGGGTCTCCTCAGCCGAGCCGTCAGCCTGCCGCTGCCACTGCATCCCATCGCGATGCTGCTGGCCTTGGTCACGATGCTTACCTGGCTATACGCGCTACCCGAGGCATTTCTCGCGGTGCTCCCAGGCCCCGCGGCAATTGAGGCCTTACGCGACCTCGCCCAACTCGGTGTGAACGAATCGCAGATTTTGGTTGCACCGGTGCCGACCGACGCGGCTTTGACAATCCTTGCTGCCGGTGGAGTCGGTCTGGTAGGGATCTGTGTTGACGTCATCGGAGTGTCACTGCGTATGCCGGCTCTGGCCGGTATTCCACTCCTGGTGCTGTACTCGCTGCCGGCTGCCGTCCTTCGAGAAGGGGTGACCTGGTGGCTGCTACCGATCGCCATCCTGGGTTGGCTGCTGCTGCTGGCCAGCGATGCGCAGTTCCAACTGACCCGATGGGGACGCCCCCTTCGACCTCAAGCGACAGGCCCGGGCGCGAAAGGTGCCGGGCCGCGAGCACACGCCAGAGGCGATAAACCTCGTATCGCCCCTCAAGGATGGCTGGCAGCTATCGTCGCAATCGCCCTTGCCATGAGTATTCCCGCGGTCATCCCGGGGCTGGATAACCCCGTCTGGGGTACCGGGCGTGGTACCGCGGTTCCAGGAACGGGTTCAAGTTCCGACACCGTCAGCCTGGACCCGTTCGTGTCTTTGCGCCGCAACCTGGTGAATAACTCCACCCAAGAGGTGCTGCGAATGCAAAGCGACTCAACCGATCCTGGCTATTTGAGGCTCAATACCCTGACCGATTTCGATGGTGTGCGATGGTCGTCATCGGAATCGTTCCGCGTTCCGCTGGCCGAGACGCTGCCGCCGCCAGAACTTGCCCGCTCGGTCGACCGCGAGGACATCGCCTACTCAATCTCGGTTGGTCCGTTGGATAACCCGGGCCTACCGGTGCCCTTTGCCGCGTTGCGCGTTGAAGGCACTGATGCGTCGCTCAGCGATGCTTGGACCTGGGATCCGGTCACACGAACGGTCATCGGCGATGGTGTTTCTAGCCTCGACCAGGACTATTCCGTCCTGGCCCAGAGGGCGCTACCCACGCGCGCTCAACTGCAGCGCTTCACCTCCGTTGATTCGCCAGCAGGGACCACTGCACTGCCCTCCGATCTTGATCCCCTCGTTGCCCAACTGGCTGCCGAAGTAACGCAGGGAGCCACGACGCCATACGAGCAGGCCGCCGCCCTCGAACGCTGGTTTACCACGACCGGCGGGTTCACCTACAGCACATCAATTCTCGGTAATCCTGATACCGATCCCGTAGTCGACTTTCTGCAAGAACGCGTGGGCTACTGCGAACAGTTTGCCGCCACGATGGCCTTGATGGCGCGAAGCCTCGGTATTCCTAGTCGCGTCAACGTGGGATTCACGTCTGGTCAGCAGGTCGAGCCGAACGTGTGGTCGGTGCAAGGGCGCAACGCTCACGCCTGGCCAGAACTGTGGTTCGATCAGGTCGGATGGGTGTGGTTTGAACCCACGCCACGTAGCGACACCACCGCCGGGGTGGTCGCGCCGCCGTATTCGGATCGAGCGGATGCCGATCAGCCAACTCCGGCGCCGAGCACACAAGCCCCGCAGCCGCCTGAGGTTGTCGTGCCCGATGGCGCTAGCGCAGGCACCGAGGACGCCGCTAGCCCCATGGGTTGGGTCATCCTGGTCGGACTCTTGACCGGCGCTGTGCTCGCCGCGATCGGTCTGATTGTGCCTGGCCTGGTCATACACCTTCGACGCCGTCGCGGTCTCAACCAGCCAGACCCGGACCTGCGGATAACCAACGCCTGGAAGGAGTTAACGCTCGTAGCCGGGGCTTGGGGCTGGTCGTGGCCGGCTTCCATGACGCCACGTCAGGCAATCGCTACCTGGCTGCGCACCGCGGACCTAGGTGATCCGACCAAGCACGAACTCGCCCAATTGCTGTGGTGGGTAGAACAGGCCCGCTATGCCCGAGGCGACACAGATTTATCCAGCATCAGCGGCCCACGCCTGCAGGCGGTGATCAGTGACGTGGAACGTGCGTTGCAGGCGAAATGCCGATGGTGGCAACGCCAACGCGCCAGATGGGCAACTGCCTGGAGCCGAGGTACCCATCGAAGGGCGGATGCGTGGGCGTGGCCGGTCGCTGATAATCCTTGGTTGGCTCATGTGCAACGTTCGGATGTTGCGATGGGCGAGCCAGCGAAACTGAGTTAGTTGCCGCCCGGTCCATCTTCGCGGCGACGCTGCCAGCGATCTTCAAGGCCCCGCATGAATCCACCCGACGCCTTGGGAGCACGACCGGCCTTACCGCCCCCGCTGCCCGGTTGAGCGGCCCCGGCACCGGTGGTATCGCCCTCGGCTGTGGCCGGTCCCGGGCGCAAGCCCAGGTAGGCCAAGAGCGCACCAACCATCATCAAAGCGAAGCCAGCAACGCCGAGGGGAATCAACGGAGTGATGGCACCACCGAGCAAAACGGCAATACCCACGAAGAAAACGATGACACCGAGCGCGGCCCTACCGCGACTGGCGCGCCCAGCGCTGCTGTGTCGCAGCGAGGTAGCGAACTTGGGGTCCTCGGCATAGAGGGCCTGTTCCATCTGCTCAAGCAGTCGCTGCTCATGCTCAGATAAGGGCATGGCATCCTCCTCGCACCGCTAGTCGGTGATGATCTACATGCAGAGCATAGGCGGCCATCGCTCATTGCGATAGCCGAAACCTCAACTGCTGATCATGGCCGAGCATTCGTGACCGGTCTGGTCATAAGCCACATTACCTTGACTGGCGCTATCAGGCGAGAACGTGGGGGGATCCAAGTGGGTAAGCCAGCCACCGTGGGCGGGTCAATCGGGTGGATCTAGCAGCCGGGCCGGTTGCACAGCGCCGTCACCAAACCGCCGCCGCACGTCGTCGGCCGCGCGCTCAGCGGCGCGCCACTCCAGCGGGTCAGCGGTGTCCTGAGGAAGCAGGGATAACTGATCGACACGCTCACCATCGCCGGTCAAGCCCTCAAGCCGCACGCCAACAAGACGAACCCGCACCCGCTGCAGTCCAAGACCGGCGTATAGGTCTTTCACCACGGCATACACCTCATGGGCGATGTCAGTCGGCGTGTCTTGGGTACGCGAGCGGGTAACAGTCGTGAAGTCGGAAAATCGCACCTTGATCGCGATAGTTCGAGCGGACAGTTGTCGCACCCGAGCTCGATGGGCGACTCGTTCGGTCAGTCTGAGTAATTCACGCAGGATCAACTCAGGGTCATCGACATCACGCTCGAAGGTGCTCTCATTGCTGATGCTCTTATCGGGAGCATCAGGGATGACAGCGCGATCATCACGCCCCCAGGCCAGGTCGACTAAATGGCTGCCGGTCGAGGCACCGAGGGCCCGAGTCATGGTTTCGAGGGGGGTGTGGGCGATATCGCCGATAGTGCGCAAGCCCAGATGGCGCAATCGATCATTGGTGCGGTCACCCACTCCGCCGAGGGCGCTGACCGGCAGCGGGTGCAAGAACGCGAGGGTGTGATCCACCGGCACCACCAGCAAACCATCTGGTTTGGCCACGGTGGAGGCAAGTTTGGCGACGAACTTTGAGGCGGCGACGCCGACGCTGCAGGTGATATGTGTCTGGGTTTCAACACGCTCGCGAATGAGTTGACCAATGCTGGTGGGGCTCCCCAGGCGTCGACGCGCACCGGCAACATCGAGAAATGCCTCATCAAGGCTGAGCGGTTCAACAAGTGGCGTGATGGAGGCGAAAATCTCCATCACCTGATGACTGATCTGGTGATAGCGGTCGTGATGGGGGGTGATGACCGTGGCATCGGGGGCGATCCGTCGTGCCCGTGCCATCGGCATTGCTGCGTGGACTCCCAAGGCACGGGCTTCATACGTGGCCGATAGCACCACCCCGCGGGCGCCACCGCCGATTATGACCGGGGTACCGCGCAGGTCTGGACGGTCGATGAGTTCGACAGAGGCGTAGAAGGCATCCATATCAATGTGCAAGATTGAGCAGTCGGTGTCATCAGTGCCCATAGCGAGCTCACCGGCCAGATGAGACAGGGAACGTCGACTCATCGCGATACCCGTACCGGAATCGGCGCGGACAACACAGCATCGCGTACTGCCTGCGGTCCCTCATTCATCCACTGATCATGGAGCACGCGAAGATCCCAGCAGCCCGTTGCTCGAATAGACACTCCGCGAGGGCCGGTTCGACGCAGTACTCCACGCACAAGAAGCATCGATGCCGACAGCAAGGTGGTGGCATAGTCGGCTTGCACATCGTCGAAAAATGCCACATCAACAGGCCCTGTTGCATCATCAAGGGTGAGGAAGATGACGCGTCGACCGCTGCGCACCGGAGGTGTCTGGGTAATGATTTTTATGCCAGCCACTACAAGGGTCGACTGAGAACGTCGCGTAAGAAGATCACGGGCACGAGTGACCTGCAGGTCGGCCAACATCGAGTCATAGAAGTCCACTACGTGGCAACTCACATCAATACCCAACACATCCATTTCAGCACGCACTCGTTCAGCAGTGGTCATCTCAGGAAGTCCAGTAGGCAATGCGGGAATTTTTTCTTTAACGTCACTCAACATAAGCTGCTGACCTTTATCGTTCGCGGGTTGGGCGCGACGGCGAAACCCACGAGCAAGATCGGCTGCCTGCAGCAACAGATCGCGTCGTGTGACTCGGGCTCGTTGCCGCGATGGGAAACCACCACCGGATTCGGTGCGAAAGTTAAGCCCATACAGAGAGTCAAATGCACCAGCCATCAACAACTTTTCGACAAGAGCCAGTGGGAGTCCGGCACGAAAAAAAAAGTCGGGCAGATCTTGGTAGGGGCGATTGTCGATGATTCGCTGGGCATCTGCGATGCCCAGACCAGAAACCTCCAGAAGCGATAATCGAATACCATAGTCGTCTGAATCTGCTACCTGCTCCAACACGTAACTGGTATCTGACGCATTAACGTCGAGGCCGAGAATCTCAATACCCATATTGCGAGCATCATCAATGATCAGGCGTTTGGGATACATGCCTGGATCATGAGTCAAGACACCGGCAAAAAATGCAGCCGGGTAGTGGGCTTTAAACCAGGCTGACTGATAGGTCGGTAATGCAAAAGCTGCCGCGTGTGCTTTACAAAACCCAAAAGCGGCGAATGCTCGCAGCACCTCCCACACACGTTGCACCGTGGCCTGGTCATAGCCGCGACGGACAGCGGTGGGAATAAACCAAGCCTCCACTTCATCTCGGATCATCGTGTTCTTCATGCTCCGACGTGTCTCATCTGCCTCGGCAAGGGAACATCCGGTCATCACAGAAATAATGCGCAACACCTGTTCATGGAAAACCACCACACCGTGGGTCTCGGCAAGGATGGGGCGTAGGTCTTCATGCAGATAGGTGGCCTGCGTCCAGCCTTGTCGGGCCGAAAGAAAGGGGGTGATCATGTCGGACTTGACCGGCCCAGGGCGAAACAGCGAAATATCAACGATGAGGTCATGAAATGTCTCGGGTGCAAACTTACCGATGAGTTCGCGCTGCCCGGGTGACTCGATTTGAAAACAACCCAGGGTGCGAGTGGACTGGATCAGTGCGAATGTGGCGGCATCGTCACGGGGAATCCGCTCAAGATCAATGGGCGTATCGTCAACACGGGTAACCTCGGTTACCGCATGAGCCAGCGCCGATTGCATACGCACACCTAACACATCAAGTTTAAGAAAACCCATATGTTCGACATCATCTTTATCAAAGGATGTCATCGGGTAACCTGCGCCACTGGGCTCAATAGGAGTTCGGTCATGCAGACTCGCGTTGGCGATGATCACTCCGCAAGGATGCATCGCGATATGCCGCGGGAGGGCGTCTAGACCCTCTACTAAATCCAGCACCATGTCGAGTTCGCCACGGGCAGCCAATCGACCCACACCACTGTGTCGGAGTTCGGGAAGTTCTGCGAGCACCGAACGAATATCGCGCGCTCTTACCTGCGGAAAGGTTTTAGCAATGGAATCAATATCAGCCGGTGACCAGCCCAAAGCTGCGCCAACATCACGCAGTGCGTGCCGAATACGATAGGTCTCTGGCATGGATACACAGGCCACGCGCTCTTTACCGAAACGATCAATGATGGCGTCGTACACATCAGTGCGTCGAGCTGATTCCACATCAATATCAATATCGGGCAGTTCACGTCGCAGCGTGGTTAAGAACCGCTCCATCAATAAGCCATGCTCCAACGGATCAACCCCAGAAATACCCAACAGGTAGGTGATCACACTGCCCGCTCCAGATCCACGTGCTGCTACGCGAATATTCATGCTGCGCGTGAGATCAACAATCTGGGCGACCGTGAGAAAATAGTTGGCGAAACCCAAGGTGCTCACCGTGCGCAGCTCAGTGGCTAAGCGTTCGTGCGCGGCAGGCAACTGCGCAGCGGAATAACGCGATAACCCTTGCTCGCAGCGAGCCCGTAAAACCGCATCCGCTTGACCTTGACCAGGAAGGTCACGGTGGATGCTTTTCGGCAGTAAAAGATGATCCTCGGGCAAGACCACATCACCCATGCCGAGATCTGCCGGGGTGAGTGCGCAGTCAGTGGCCAACCTCGCGGCACTGGTGAGTAACCGCATCGCCGTATCGCTGGGAAGTCCAGCGGCAACTGAAATTTCTTGGGCTAAGGAGCCCATGAAATCGGTGTCGGCAAAAAATCCTTGAGCATTCACACGGTCACGGTGCCGATCATCAAGGGGTACAAGCCGTCGTGACGCATCTAGTACATCGGCGATGGGTGCCTGCTGCGCGGACAGATAACGCACCGAATGGGCAATGACACACGGCAGTTGGCGCTGGTTGGCCCAACCCAAAGTACGCGCTGCCACCGCGGTAGACAGCGGACCTTGCTCGTGTCGGTGCGAGGTGATTTGAATATGCAGATTTTCACCAAAGATGTTGCGCCAGTCTTGTAACTGTTCATCAGCCTGGGCATAACGACGCTTTGCAATGGATGCCACAATCGGTGAGTCAGGACCCATCAGAGCAACAAGACCATCGGCGTGTGCAGCGATATCCGCGCGGGTAATCGCCACGGGTGCACGGGTGTAATACAGCGAGAGCAACCGACACAGGGAAGACCAGCCCTGCCGATTACGAGCGAGCAACACCAGTCGGGGCACACGAGGTGCTCGCCAGGTACTGCCGTGTACCGGGGTGCGCTGCGCAACTGCCTGCTGGCCATCACTTAGCGCTAGGTCGACTCCCAGCACGGGAGCCACACCAGCGTGAACACATGCGCGAATGAATCGAACCGCACCACGCACCCCATCACGATCGGTGAGTGCTAGTGCCGGCTGGCCAAGCTCTACTGCGCGCGCCACAAGATCAGTCGGGGTTGTCACCCCGTATTGCAATGAGTAGGAAGAGGCCACGTGTAAATGTGAAAAAGGAACCGTGGCGTATGGCGACACAGTCACTGATTACCCCGTGGCCGGCAAAAACTCTTGCCCCGATGCATTCAATAATGCAGCGGTCTGGTCATAGAACCGCTGAGCATCACGCAGAAGATCATCGGCCTCACGAGCGGTCACTACGGGAACACCCGCTTGAGCCAAGGATCGCTTAGCCGAACCGGCGGCAAAGAACTGCGCCCACTCGCTCAGTTGAGGCGCCACCTTCACCAATAGCACCCACACGCTTCGCGGCCGAGATCGCTGGCCACTGATGGACTGGCTACTGATGGACTGGCTACTGATGGGATTGGCCCGCGCAGCCAGCACTGCCGCCGCTGCGCGTAGGGCGGCAAGATGCGCCTGGGCATAACGTTCGGCAGGCCGTTCGGCCATGGCGGCAGCGGTGAGCCCGCGTTGGGCTGTGGCTAATAGTTGAACCGATGTATTCATGACCTATCCCCCACTACCTATCTCCTACTCGATGGCCCACTCGATCGCCAACGTGGGCAACCTGCCAGTCCTGACCGGCACAACGCAGGTCCATCACCTGCGCACTGCCACCCAAACGGCACAGGGTGACGCGCCAAATATGGGTATCTATATCGACACCGGTCAACCACCAGGGCGAACCACTCACCCAGTGGCCGTGCACCTGCTGGACTACGTAGTGCCAGCCACGAACCGTGCAATGCTCAGGCACTCCCTGCGTACTCGTAGTGACCTGTACCTGAGGACGCGCAGGCACCGTACGTTGCCCGGCTGTGGCCTGTGTCGTGATGCTCACGTCGATGTCCTTATCTTTCACCTGCATTGCCTGTACATCCTTAACCCCTCATATTCGAACAAATGTTCGAATATGAGGTCACGATAGACCGCTGCTCAGACATCGTCAAGGGGCGGCCTATTGTCGCGTTTATGACAACTGCGCAACCGAATCCGCAGACACCGGATCCACAAAAAATCGAGCAGCAGTGGCGGGCTGGGCTCGCTGACTGGGCAATTCCCGAACACATCATGGCCCAGGCACCGACCAATCCTTGGATCCACCCTGTCGGTCAATTCACCGTTGTCGGACCAATTGCCGACTCCCCCTCCCACCTAGCCGCTCGCCGTGCGCTTCCCCCTGGGGGCAGCGTCCTTGACATCGGCTGCGGTGGCGGCCGCGCAGCCCTGGCTTTGATTCCACCAGCCGGGCACATCATCGGCGTCGATCATCAACCGGGCATGCTCGCCGCATTCGCCGAAGCCGCCGATGCCCGCGGGGTCACCCACGAAGAAATCCTCGGCGACTGGCCTGATGTCGCCCACCGCACCCCCAGCGCCGATGTAGTGGTGTGTCACCACGTGGCCTATAACGTGGCCGATCTGGGCGCATTCATCACCGAACTCAGCGCCCATGCGCATCACCGCGTGGTCATTGAACTTCCCATGCAGCATCCGCTGACCTGGATGAATCCACTGTGGAAGCATTTTTGGGATATCGATCGCCCCACCACGCCCACGGCTCACGATGCTCTGGCCATTATTCGAGGTCGCGGATACGACGCTCACCTTGAGCAGTTCGCCGAGACAGGCAGTCGCAGCAACGCCCTTGACCCTCAGGCCCAAGCCGAGGCAACATGCGTGCGTTTATGCCTACCGATCGACCGCACCCATGAGGTAATCGATGCCATGTCGGCCAACGATGAGTCCACTCACCCATCCTCGTCGCGCCCGGTAGCCACCATCTGGTGGGACACAGAAGCTGGCCGGACGTAGGAGACCGAAAAAAATGTGGAGGACCTGCATCCACGGCAGGGGTCTAGCCGGAAGTACCCCATGAGAGTCGATCGACCACGACCGACCCGACCGAAAGGCACGAACATGACCCAGCGCAACATCACCCGCGCCGGCGCCGTTGCCGCCGCCGCACTTCTTCCCATTGGTCTCGTCCTTGCAGCCACCCCCGCCGGTGCTGCCGACGATGCCACCGTCTCGGTGCTGCACGGCATCCCCGAGGGCCTCGGCGCCGACGTCGTTGACGTCTACGCCAATGGCAACCTGCTCATCGACGACTTCACCCCGGGTTCCTTGGAGACCGCGACCGTTCCGGCCGGCTCCTATGATCTCGGCGTCTACGCCGATGGCACCACCCCTGAGGACAGCGATCCCGTGCTGTCTGCCGATGGTGTCGAGGTGCCTGCCGGCATCAACGCCACCGTCACCGCCAACCTTGACGCTGAGGGCAACCCAGCCTTGAACGTCTTCGTCAATGACACCGCCACCATCGCTGCCGGTGAGGCTCGCTTGACCGTTCGTCACGTGGCTGCCGCTCCTGCAGTGGACATCCTTGCCGACGGCGCTGTGCTGTTCAGCAACCTGACCAACCCCAACCAGGACCTGGCCTCTGTTCCGGCCGGTTCTTATGAAGCAGCAGTGAACCTCGCAGGAACCGACACCACGGCCATCGGGCCGGCGGATGTCAGCCTTGAGGCCGGCGCCAACACGATCGTGTACGCGTGGGGCTCCGCAGCAGATGAGACCTTGGCGCTTGCCGTTCAGGTCATCCCCGGCCTTGGTGCCACCCCCGACGGCGTACCTGCTGGCGATGGCTCCACCACCGGCACTCCCGTGTGGGCCCTTGGCCTCGCTGCCGTCGCCGCACTCGGACTCGTGGGCGCAGGCGCTCGCCTGTCAGCTGCTCGTCGCTGATCACCACATCACCGAACCAGAATAGGTAGACCTCCGATGACTCGAATCCGCCCCGCGATCTGGGTGCTCATGCTCAGCGCGATCGCTTTGGCCACGGCCGCGGTCGTAATCGCGATGGCGGGTTCGGGTTCATCGGTGGCTTCGGTCGGAGCTCGCCCTGCCGCATCGCAGTCGGTACCCACCGATTCAGCGAGCGGCGGGGCGAGCGCTTCGGATTCGATCGATTCTGACCAGGCATCTGCTGGCTTTGACACGCGCACCGATGCGACCGTGTTGCCGGTTCAAGATGTCACCATGACCCCGGTGTCCATCGCCATTCGTTCCCTAGGCGTCACCGCTGAGGTGGGCAACGTGGGGATCGATGGCCTCGGGCGCGTTGACGTTCCTCGCGATGTCTTTCGCACCGGCTGGTATCAGTACAGCGTCCGGCCTGGATCACCCCAAGGCTCCACCGTCATCGTGGGGCACAAAGACGGCGTGGATCAGGGCGCTGGTGCCTTTTTCGCACTCGGTGAAGCTGCCATAGACGACATCGTTGTCGTCACCACCGCCAACGGGACCAAACTGCGCTACCAGGTGGTCGCACGGGAATCCTTCGACAAAAATACGGTGCCCCTCAATGAACTTTTCGCGGCAACCGGCCCACACCGACTCACTCTCATTACCTGCGGTGGACCCTTTGATGCGACCACTCTTGGCTATACGGATAACGTGGTGGTGACCGCGGTACCGGTCGACTCCGCGTCTGGGGCCAGCTGATGAGCATGGCTTCGGTCACGGCCCTCGACCTACATCGACATAGGCGGGGAGGGATACGCGTGAGCGAGCCATTTCGGCCTGCCCCACTGCCCCTGTCACCCGTGGATCCCCCTGCTGCCAAGACAGACGCCGACCAGGAAATCACCGAACGCTTTGTGGCGTCCGTCAACGGTGATCCGCACATCAGTGCCAATGACGTGTTCGCGGAGGTCTACCGGCGGTGGTCCCCGCTGGTGTTCTCCGTCGCCCGCCGCGCGATGAATGATGAGAACGAGGCCGGTGAAGTAACCCAGCGGGTCTTCATCTCGGCCTGGCGGTCTCGGCAGGGATTCAACCCAACGGCCGGGTCTTTGCCCGGATGGTTACTCGGCATTACTCGACGCCGCATTGCCGATCGGTGGAGTGAACGCAAACATCCCACCTCGGACACGACCGATAGTGTTCCCGAACACACCGGCGATCTGGGCCCCCACGACCCCCGGGTTGATCAGGTCATTGACCAGGTGGTCCTCGCCGACGAACTCGACCGGCTCGGACCGCCACCCAGCGATATTCTGCGCCTGGCTTTTTTCGAGGACCTCACCCACGGAGAAATCGCCGAGAGACTTTCCCTACCGCTAGGAACGGTCAAAAGCCATATTCGTCGTTCACTTGTCCGGCTACGCACACGATTGGAGGTTGCTCGCGATGAACCGTAATTCTTTTACAGGTCCGGGGCATGACGACCGCGATCAACACTGCGATCTTGATGATCTCGCCCTTCTTGCGATGGGCGAGGAGGTTGACCTGGACACAGAGCACCTGGCCGCATGCGGGCAGTGCCGATCAGAAGCCGCATCATTGCGTCGCGTCGTGCGCACCATGCGCACGGTCTCACCGGCCGACTCCCCCAATGCACCGCCCGCAAACGTGTGGACGGCTATCCAACAGCAGATGGCAAGCGACACGAGCAGCGACCAGGAGACCGGCGATGCCGCGGTTCTCGCAACGGTGATTCCGCTTCGATCTCGCAAAGCTCCCTGGATTGCGCTGGCGGCTGTGGTGGGCCTGTTTTTTGGTGGCATCGTGGGCGCCTCCGTCATCAGCACCGAAACCGTTGCTCCATCGTTGGTGGCCCAAGCTGCACTCGAGCCGCTGCCTGGATTCACCACCAGCGGTACCGCACAGGTGGAACAGACAGACGCGGGTGAGATGTTGGCGGTTGACCTGACCGGGCTCCCACCGGCCGAAGATGGCTACTTTGAAGTGTGGCTCATCACTAGCGAGTCCGACTCCATGATTTCCCTCGGTGCTGTTGGGGCGGGTGGAAGCACGCGCCTACCCATCCCCCAGGGTCTCGCCCTGGACCGGTACAGCATGGTGGATGTCTCTGCTGAACGCTTTGATGGTGACGCAACGCACAGCACGATCAGCGTGGTTCGCGGGACCCTCGACACCTAAGGCATAGTGCACGGATCCTCTTCGACTAGTGCGAAGCCGAGGATTCCTCGCGCAGTTCCCACTCTTGACCGTAGCCATCGCGCATCAATGCCAGGTACACCGATGCGTCAAAGGCCTCCGGGCCCTTCACTCCAACGCCAGACCACTGGCCGGTCGCAAGGAGCTCCAACGCAATGACCGGATTCATCGCCGTCTGCCACACGACGGCCTGGGTGCCGTAGTCGCGCATGGTCTTGGCGTTGTCAGCCAGGTGGTACAGATACACCGCGCGCGGTTGGCCGGCTAGATCAAGACCGGTGACCTGCGTGCCGGCACACGTCACACCGCTCATCCGATCTCCCAGCGTTGCCGGGTCGGGCAGGCATGCGGCCACCACATCGCGGGGGCTTACCTGTTGGCCACCCACGCTGACTGGATCCGTGCGGTCAAGACCGAGCGTGTGCAACACGCGCAGCACCTCGATGAACTCCTCACCCAGCCCGTACTTAAAGGTCACTCGATCGCAGTCGATCCATCGAGGTATCAACATGACTTCCTCGTGCTCAACGTTTACGCACTCCACCGGACCAATGCCACCTGGAAAATCAAAAACCTCGGGCTGACTGAATGGCTCGGTCGTAAACCAGCCACGGCCGCGTTCATAGATAACCGGCGGATTCAAGCACTCTTCGATGGTGGTCCAAATGGAAAAAGACGGGGCGAAGTCGTAACCGGCCACAACCAAATTTGCCCCATCACGAACCCCGATTTCAGACACCGACGAAAACAGGTGATCGGCAGCGTATCGAGCGAATACATCCGACAGACCTGGCTCAACCCCGATACCGCACAGGGCAAGTCGGCCCCGGTTCTCCCAATCAGCGGTCTGAGCGAATTGCTCTTGACCAAGGGTCACAAAAGTCTGCGCAAACGGTGCCTCAGGGTGCGGCTGGGACAGGCTCATCGCCGTATCAAGATAGTCGCAGTCCGCAGCCAAGGCGGCCCTAAAGATGGGCATCACAAATCGCGGATCAACAACATTGAGCACGTGGGTGATCTGATGATCACGACATACCTGCTCCACCGCAGCGGAATCTGATGCGTCCAGGGCAACCGCACTGAAGCGCGGATCATCCACTCGATCAACCACGTGCACTGCGCGTTCAAAGGAATAATCAGCAACAAGCCAGGACTCAAAAAAGGTCCGACGAGCAGAAATCAATGCCGCCGATGTGCCCACGCCACCGGCACCAATCGCTAGTACTCGCATCATGTTCCTCCTTGACACCACATGGGCAATTAGCTGTCGAAGCCCAGGCCTAGGCGATCGAGGGTCCGCAACCACAGATTGCGCCTACCCGCGTTATTGTCCGCCGCGGCAATAGATCGACGGGTCAGTGAAATACCGATATCACGCAAAGGTCGGGGCGGGAACGGGATCGGCTTCGTTCGCACCATCGGCAATCGAGTTCGTTCAGTGTCTTGCCCCCACAGCAGATCCAGCATGACCTGGGCACCGAAACGAGACGCACCCACTCCGAGTCCGGTGAAGCCAAGACTGTAGGAGACTCGCCCTTCATTGGCAGTGCCCCAGAAAGCGCTGAACCGCGAACACGTATCGATGGCCCCTGCCCAAGCGTGCGTGAACCGAAGACCCTCCAATTGTGGGAACGTCTGCTCAAAGTGAGCGGCCAGGCGGCCAAAGGCTTCAGGATTGTTCTCCCGATGCGGGCCCATATCGCTGTAGTAGCTTGCATCGTAGCCACCCCAGAGAATGCGACCATCTTCACTCATCCGGTAATAATGGAATTGATTGCCGGCATCGCTCACACCCTCACGGCCAGTCCAGCCAATGTCCGCACGCTGCGTCGGCGAGAGTGGCTCGGTCATCAAGACGGAGTCGTAAACCGGCACGATGTAGTGATCAAGTCGTTTGAGTAATGGTGGGTATGCGCTGGTCGCAAGAGCTACCCGACCGGTTCGCACTCGGCCGTGATCAGTACCGACCATCATGCCGCTACCCATCCGAGACATCGTGCGCGCGGGCGTGTGCTCAAATATGCGCACTCCCCGCCGGGCAACTGCTTCGGCCAATCCCCAGGCCAGGCGTGCCGGGTCGATCATCGCGACCCCGTGCGCGTCGAAAGCACCCGCAAGATAGGTCGGCGAGTTAACGCGTTCCCGCGTCTCCTCCGCACTGAGAAACTCAAGCCCCGCACCCAGACTGTTGGCCTCGTCGACCATTTCCCGCAACTCACCCACCTGATAGGGCGCCACGGCTACGTCGATCTCACCGCTGCGTTGCAGGTCACAATCAATCTGCTCAGCCTCAATGGTGGCGATGATGCCATCGAGGTTTTCCTGGCCTAGGCGATGCAGCGTAGGCATCTGGGCAGGCCAACGGGCGAATCCGTTGGAAATGCCATGGGTCAGGGAAGCAGCGACGAATCCACCATTTCGACCGGTCGCAGCGCCCGCAACGCGGCCGCCATCAAGGAGCACAATGTCGATGCCAGGGTTCCGCTCGGCGGCAAGGTAGGCAGTCCATAGACCGCTGAATCCGCCACCGATAATGGTCAGGTCGGCGGTGATGGGCTCAACCAGCGGTGGACGCGGTTCGGGTCGAGCAGGATTGTCCAGCCAGAAGGGGGTGTGTTGTACATCGCGCAGCATTGCTGCTGCCTGTGCGGAAACTTCGTGGGTAAACGTCACAATGCTTGAAGTCTATGTCGAGATGCCGACCGCGGCCTCAAGGCTGCGCCGACGCCGATGATTGATCCATTGCACTACGAGGACGAACACCAAGGCCACGAGGAATACCAGCGTTGCGAGGGCATATGCCTGCACGGGAATACCACGTTGGGCCGCGCCCCAGATGTACACGGGGAAAGTAACCAGCGTGCCTGCATTGAAGAAGGTGATGATGAAGTCATCGAAACTCAAGGCGAAGCCCAGCAGCGCAGCACCCAAAATGCCTGGAAGGACCAGTGGGAACGTCACGTATCGGAAGGTGGCCGCAGGATTCGCATAAAGGTCACGGGAGGCTTCTTCTAATCGGGGATCCATGCCCTGCAACCGCGCCTTAACAGCCACCACGATGAAAGAAATGGTGAACATGATGTGCGCGATGAGGACGGTCCAAAAGCCGAGCGGGAAGGCAAGATTTAAGAACAATGCCAACAGACTTGAACCCAATACAACCTCGGGTGTTGCCATCGGCAAGAAGATCAATAGGTTGGTCGTATCCCTGCCACGAAATCGATAGCGAACCAGCGCGAATGCAATCATCGCACCAAAAATTGTCGCCACAAGCGTTGCGAATAGGCCGATCTGAATACTCAAGACAAACGATGAACACACTCCAGGAACCCCGCAGATATTCGTCCACGCGTCAATAGAGAACTCATTCCATGAGGTGTTGTATTTGCCGACCGGTGAGTTGAAGCTCAAGACACCCACGACCGCGATGGGTACGAACAGGTAGACCAAAACCAGGATCGCGATGATGCCAATCAAGTGGCGGCGTAACCAGCGCATCAGACCAAATCCTCCGTCCCGGCACGACGGATATAGATAAAGACCACGGTCAAGATGATCGCCATCAAGATGAACGAGAGGGCGCTGGCTACCGGATAATCGCGAAACTGAAGGAAGTTCACTTGAATCGCTGTGCCCACCATGCTGTCGCTGGGTGATCCCAAGAGTCTTGCGTTGATGAAGTCACCACTGGCTGGGATGAACGTGAGCAGGGTGCCGGCCACGACACCGGGCAAACTCAAGGGCCAAATAACCTTGCGAAAACCCGTGAACGGACGGGCATACAGGTCATTGGCAGCCTCGATAAGTCGCGGGTCAATCTTTTCCAGCGCCGCGTAGAGGGGCAAAATCATAAAGGGCAAGAAGTTGTAGGTCAGCCCTAGCACCACGCCTATCGGTGTGTTCAGTATTCGATTATCGGGGAGCAGATTCAATGCGTTGAAAAACGAAGTGATCGCACCTTCATCAGACAAGATCGTCCGCCAGGCATAGGTGCGCAGTAGAAAAGATGCGAAAAACGGCGCTACCACCAGTACCAGCATGAGGGCACGCCATCGGCCGGCCTTGAATGCAATGAAGTACGCCAACGGGTACGCCAGAAGCAACGCGAGAATCGTTGCGATACTCGCATAGACAAATGACCGAATGAACTGCGGCCAATAGGCACTCAACGCATCAGCGTAGTTGGAAACTTCAAAGCCCAGTGTGTAGACGCCTGAACGTCCAGGCACCGGAGCCTGCAGGCTCGTAATCAACAAGGTGATGATCGGCACCACGAAAAACACAGCCAACCACGCGATGCCTGGAAGCAGAAGCAGATATCCGGTGCGCGGTCGTCGCTGTGTTGACACGCTGGTGGCCGCAACCGGTGTTGAGGTCGTGGTCGCCACCGTTATACCTGTGGGCTAAGGCCGAAGGAGTGCTCCACCAGCCAGTGCACCACAACTTCGTCGCCGGGGCGCAGAGGCTGGCTCGCCGACCTATTTTGCTCGAAGACGATCCACTCATCGCCCCACGAGGTCATCACCATGTACTGGGTTGATACCCCGGCAAATGAGGTGTCGGTGATCTTGCCTGAGACCTGATTAGCCTGTGCGGCAACTGAGTCGGCCTGACCAGCTGGCACAATGCCAAGCTTTTCCGGTCGCACACCAAGATAGGCCGGACCCTGATCAACGACGGATCGGCTGGCCGGAACGCCGAAGCGCTGACCATAGGCAGAAAAGACGAGTTCATCACCCGACGATTCAACGATCTGACCCTCAATCTCATTTGACTGCCCGAGAAAAGTGGCCACAAAGCGCGTTGTCGGCAGGTCGTAAATGTCAACGGGGGCTCCCATTTGCTCGATACGCCCCATATTCATCACCGCCACCGTGTCAGCCATCGTCATTGCTTCTTCTTGATCATGCGTAACGTGAACAAAGCTGGTGCCCACCTCGGTTTGGATGCGCTTGAGCTCGATTTGCATCTGCCGACGCAATTTAAGATCAAGGGCACCCAGCGGCTCATCCAAGAGCAAGACGCCAGGATTGTTAATCAGCGCCCGAGCCACCGCCACACGCTGTTGCTGACCACCTGATAACTGACCGGGTTTGCGTCGAGCAAGAGGTCCCAGTTCAACGAGTTCGAGCATCTGGTTGACCTGCCCGGCTACGTCCTTAATGCCTCGACGACGCAGACCGAAGGCCACGTTTTCGAACACATCAAGGTGGGGAAACAGCGCGTAGGACTGAAAAACTGTGTTGACCGGCCGCTTGAAGGCCTTGAGGCTGGTGAGATCACGGTCACCGAGCATGATCTGACCGGCCGTAGGGTCTTCCAGGCCAGCCACCATGCGCAAGGTTGTGGTCTTGCCACACCCCGAGGGCCCCAGTAGTGCAAAAAACGATCCCGCCGGGATCGTGAGGGTGAGGTCATCGACGGCAATGAAGTCGCCGAAGGACTTGGTGAGGTTGATCAACGTCAAATCCGCAACATCAACCCCGTTGGCACCCGGCGCCAGTGTCACTGTTTTCCTCCTTGTGATCTCACCCTCGAATCCGATTGATTACAGGCCTATGGCTGCTTGGAACTCGCGCTGATAGGCCTCATCCTGCTCGGCAGTGAGATCCATGAACACGTAGGAGGAGTCGAGCTTTTCTTGATCCGGGAAAATAAAGGGATTATCGGCCAACTCCGGATCGATCGCCTGCATGGCCTCTTTGGCTCCAGTGACCGGGCACAGGTAGTTGATGTAGGCGGCCACCTCGGCGGCAACGACCGGATCGTAGTAGTAGTTCATGACCTGTTCGGCGTTCTTCTTGTGTGTCGACGTTGAGGGGATCAACATGTTGTCCGTCCACAGCGTCGCGCCACTTTCTGGCAGCGAGAAGCCGTACTCCTCACCAAGGGTGAGCACATCTCCGGACCAACCGATCACCGCCAGAACATCGCCCGTTCCCAGCGCGTCCAGATAGTCGTTGCCGGCGACCTGACGGATCTGGCCATTATCGATTTGCTCGGCAAGCGCGGCGATGGCTTGCTGGAACTGCTCATCGGTGAAGTTCGATGGGTCGTTGCCCTGCCAGGCCATGATCACACCGACTGTGTCGCGCATTTCCGACAAAACCGTGATGCGACCACGCAAAGCAGGGTCGAAAAGTTGATCGAGTGACGTCAGGGTATCGACGCCAAGGGTGCTTTGAATGCCGGGAATGTTGTACCCCAGACCGGCGAACCCGCCCTGCCAAGGCAGGGTGAAATCACGCGGTTCGTCGAACGACACATTTTCCAGCCGGGGAATGAGGTTGACCGAGTTCGGGATCATCGCCTTGTCGAGTTTTTGGGCAAAACCGTTACTAATCCACAGACCCGCCATCCAATCGGTAAGCACGACCAGGTCGCGATCGATGGACTGGCCCTGCTCTAACTGTGTACGCACCTTGGCGTAGAACTCGTTGTTGTCGTTGACGTCCTCGTTGTAGGAAACCGTGATTCCGGTGGCCTCCTCGAAGGCTTCCAGCGTGGGGCGACTGCCCGAATCCTCATCGAGGTCAAGGTACTCAACCCAGTTTGACCACGACACCGTCTTCTCGGTGTCCGACATATCTTCCGGACCCGTGGGCACCGGCGCGGGACCAGTGGTGGGGTCATCGGCTCCACCGCCGGCGCCACACGCCGCCGCAGCGACCGCTGCCGTGCCAAGCCCGGCAACCTGGAGCAGTCGTCGTCGGGTAACCGCCGAGCGAGTGAGGCGAACAATATCGGCTGCCTCTGGGGACAGTGGGCGCTTCATCATGGTCTGGGCTCCTTTTTCTCGTGCGGCGCAAGCACCGACTTCCTCCGACGGTTAATGCTGGTGCTGATTATCTGCTATTCGTGTGTGATTATGTGTCTAGACACCGGTTATTGCTGCCGATTCGCAAAGATGATCCGGTGCCAGGGCTTGTGACTACGAGCTGAGATATCCCAAGAGACATGCTTGATCACCGTGTACTCCTCCATTGAGTAAAGCGACATGTCTTTGCCGAATCCCGAGCCCTTCATGCCTCCGTGGGGCATCTCGCTGACGATCGGGATGTGGTCATTGATCCAAACACACCCGGCCTTAATTTCACGCTGGGCGCGCATGGCGCGATAGACGTCATTGGTCCATGCCGAGGCTGCTAGCCCAAAGCGCGTGTCATTGGCCAACCTGATGCCCTCATCGTCGGTATCAAAAGGTAAGACCACCAGGACGGGGCCGAAGATCTCGTCCTGAACGATCTCGTCATCTTGGGCGACCGAGGTCACCACGGTGGCAGGGTAGAACGCACCGGCAGCGAGATCACCCCCCGGCAGTTGCCCGCCGGCAGTCACACGTGCGCCGGATGCAACCGCACGGTCGATGAACCCGGCAACTCGGTCACGTTGGGTGAGGGAAACCAGTGGGCCCATGTCTGTGTCAGTTGCGCGTGGGTCACCCATCCTAATTTCTGCGAACACCTGCGACACCCCGGTGAGAAAGCGATCGAACACTGATCGCTGAACATAGGCCCGGGTGGCCGCGGTGCAGTCTTGACCGGTGTTAATCAACGCACCAGCGGCAGCGCCTTGAATCGCGGCATCAATATCGGCATCATCGAAGACGACGAACGGAGCCTTACCGCCGAGTTCCATATGCACCCTTGCCGCCCGTTGCGCCGCAAGGGTCATCACCCGACGACCGACAGGGGTCGATCCCGTAAATGACACCATGTCAACATCGCCGTGACCAACCAAGGCCTCACCAACTGTCGGCCCAGTTCCGTTCACGATATTGATCACTCCGGTGGGAATACCGGCAGCAATTGCATCTTCAGCAAGCATCAGCGACGTCAACGGAGTGATCTCAGCTGGCTTGAGCACGATGGTGTTGCCGGCCGCAATCGCCGGCAGTATCTTCCACATTGCCATCTGAAGCGGGTAGTTCCATGGCGCAATCGAGCCGACCACACCCACTGCTTCACGACGAATAACCGACGTGTGATCGGGGTCGTACTCCCCCGACGCCAAGCCTTGCAGTTGACGCGCAGCGCCGGCGAAGAAGTTCACGTTGTCGATCGAGCCCGGCACATCAAATTCGCTAGCCAGCCGGAGCGTCTTGCCCGTTTGACGCGACTCGACCATGGCGTACTCAGATGCCCGGGAACTCACCCGATCCGCGAGGGCCATGAGTGCATCGGAGCGAGCAACTGGGGGTTGGCTAGACCACTCGGCGAAGGCGGTCCGCGCTCGCCGAACAGCGCGGTCTACTTCCTCAACCGTGTCATAGGAAACAACGTCGATGACGCTGCCGTCAAAGGGGTCGGTGATGGGTTGATCAGTCACAGGTCAACTATCGAGATTCGCCATCACGTGCTTAATGCGCGTGTAGTCCTCAAATCCGTACATGGACAAGTCCTTACCGTAACCCGATTGCTTGAATCCACCGTGGGGCATCTCAGCGACCAGCGGTATGTGGGTGTTGATCCACACACAGCCGAAGTCCAGCGCACGCGACATGCGCATCGCACGACCGAAATCTTTGGTCCACACCGAGGACGCCAGCCCGTATCGCACACCGTTGGCCCAGCGCAACGCTTCGGACTCGTCGGTAAACTTCTGCACCGTAATGACCGGCCCAAAGATCTCGTCTTGAATCAATTCGTCGTTTTGCTTGAGCCCAGCGATGAGCGTTGGCTCAATGAAGTAGCCGCGATCTCCCTGACGATGCCCGCCTGCCATGACCTGCGCATGCGCTGGAGCACGCTGGATGAACCCGAGCACGCGTTCGAGCTGATGGACGTTATTGACCGGAGGCACCAGGGCGTCACCACCTGGACCGTCCGCGAGGGTTGTCTGGGTCGCTCTGGCCTGTTCGGTAAGCGCAGCAACAAATTCATCGTGAATCCCCGGGGCCACCAAGACTCGAGTCGCTGCCGTGCAATCTTGGCCAGCATTGAAATATCCGGCGACGGCTAGAGTTTCGGCCGCCGCTTCAATATCGGCGTCGTCGAATACCACAACGGGGGCCTTACCACCTAGTTCTAGGTGAACCCGCTTGACATTTTGGGCGGCCTCAGTAGCGACTTCAATGCCCGCGCGAACCGATCCGGTGATCGACACCATGTCGGGTCGGTCGTGCTTGACCAACGCCCGACCCGTTTCTCGATCGCCGCAGATGACATTGAAGACGCCCGGCGGCAATAACTCGGCTTCGTTGATGAGCTCGGCCATGCGAACAGTGGAGGCAGGAGTCGTGTCGGAGGGCTTCAAGACCACCGTGTTACCGGCGGCAATCGCCGGGATGTACTTCCATACCGCCATCATCATGGGATAATTCCAAGGCGTCACCTGCCCGATCACACCCACCGGCTCGCGGCGAATAAAGGAGGTGAATCCGGCCATGTATTCACCCGCTGCGCGCCCCTCAAGTACCCGAGCCGCACCGGCGAAAAACCGGATCTGATCGATCATCGGGGGGACCTCCTCCGATGCGGTCAAGGCCAGCGGCTTACCGGTGTTATTGCTCTCCAACTCGATCAGTTCCGACGCATGGGCCTCGAACAGATCCGCAATGGCTAGTAGGGCTTTTTGCCGTTCTGCCGGAATCGTGTCGCGCCAGCCGGCGAACGCCGCGTCTGCGGCCCGGTAAGCACGATCAACGTCCTCAGCGCCGGACTCTGCGACCTGGGCCCACACCTGTCCGGTGGTTGGATCGATCAGATCGCGAGTGCGGCCATCGGCGGCACCGACCGACTCCCCATTAATCACATTTCTAATCTCGCGGTGACTCATGTCGGTCCTTCCTCGACCCCAGGGCGTCCAACGTTGACGAAACGCTACTGCACCTCACGAACTCCGTTGAGGATCCGCGCATAAGCCCACTGATTTAGTTGTCTAGATCGTTATAACCCACTGATTCCCTTGCTATCGCGACGAACTTTGGGCATCATAAGGGGGTGTCCAGTCTTACGCATCCACGCCCGACCATGGCACGTCTTGATGACGTGTCTAAGGCGATCATTTCCCAACTCCAACAAGATGGGCGCCGATCCTATGGGTCCATCGGCAAGGCGGTCGGCCTCTCCGAGGCAGCCGTGCGCCAGCGTGTGCAACGTCTTATTGACACCGGCGTGATGCAAATCGTTGCCGTGACCGACCCCCTGCAGGTGGGATTTCCTCGGGCCGCGATGGTGGGCATCAATGTCGACGGCGACGTCGAGAGCGTGGCCGATGCGGTGCAAGCCATGCCAGAGGTGGACTATCTGGTGATTTGCGCCGGCGGATTCGACCTGATGGCCGAGGTGGTCGCAGAAGATGATGACCATCTGCTTGAAATCGTCAACCGCCGCATCCGCGGTTGTCCAGGAGTTCGCAGTACCGAAACCTTCGTCTACCTGAAGTTACGCAAGCAGATCTACTCATGGGGCACGCGTTAACACGAACACCGACCTGTCACCCCGACCGACACCACTGACTATCGCCAAGTAAAGGACACCAGATGACCACGACACCGCAGTACGTCACCGAGTCGGATGCCGATGCCTTAGCCGAGCGAGCGCGTCGACACCTGTGGATGCACTTCACCCGGCATTCCACATACGAAGACGGCGGCCATGTGCCGATCATCGTTCGGGGTGAAGGTCCATATATCTGGGATGACCAAGGTCGACGTTACTTCGATGGCCTCTCTGGACTATTCGTCGTTCAGGCCGGCCATGGACGCGCCGAGATCGCCAACGCGATGTCGGCCCAGGCTCAAAATCTCGGCTTCTTTCCCCTGTGGTCCTATGCCCACCCGGGTGCAATCATGTTGGCCGAGCGACTCGCCGGTTACGCTCCCGGCGACCTCAATCGAGTGTTTTTCACCAGTGGTGGTGGCGAGGCGGTCGAGAGTGCCTGGAAGTTGGCCAAGCAATACTTCAAGCTCACCGGTAAGCCCACAAAGTACAAGGTGATTTCCCGAGCAGTGGCCTATCACGGCACCCCGCAGGGCGCCTTGAGCATCACCGGTATCCCCCCGGCGAAGGTGCCCTTCGAGCCGCTAGTTCCCGGTGGCGTGAAAGTTCCCAATACCAATCATTACCGGGCTCCAGAAGAGTACCGATACGACGAGAAGGCCTTCGGACTATGGGCTGCCGAGCGCATTGCCGAAGCGATTGAGTTTGAGGGCCCCGATTCGGTCGCTGCCGTCTTCATTGAACCGGTGCAAAACTCAGGTGGTTGTTTCCCACCGCCACCGGGATACCTCGAGCGCGTACGCGAGATTTGCGATGCTTACGACGTTCTTTTGGTGGCCGACGAAACCATCACATCGTTCGGACGTATTGGTGATTTCTTCGCGATGAACCGCTTCGGTGTCGTACCCGACATCATTACCTGCGCCAAGGGAATGACCTCTGGCTACTCCCCCATGGGCGCCATGATCGCCAGCGATCGACTTTTCGAGCCGTTCAAGCACGGCAACACCACATTCCTACACGGATACACCTGGGGCGGACATCCGGTCGGAGCTGCCGCTGCGATGGCGAATCTTGACATCTTTGAACGCGAGGACCTCAACGGAAACGTTCGCGATAACGAGGGTGCCTTCCGCCGCACCCTGGAGAAACTGCTCGACCTGCCCATTGTTGGCGATGTGCGCGGCGCCGGATACTTCTACGGAATCGAATTGGTGAAGGATAAGGACACGCGAGAGACCTTCAATGAAGAAGAGTCTGAGCGCCTGCTTCGTGGCTTCCTCTCTAAGGCCCTGTTCGATAACGGCTTATACTGCCGGGCGGACGATCGCGGCGACCCGGTTATCCAGTTAGCGCCACCGCTCATCATCGGACAAGATCACTTCGACGAAATCGAAGGGATCTTGCGTCACGTACTCACCGAAGCCGGCAACATCCTGTGAGTGACCCAGGCCTAACGCCGGACGGCCCGCAACCCGGGTCAACGAAACGCACGAAAATTCGGCGAATTCCTGATCGTGCGGTTACCTCTCCTACGGTGCGCGATGAAGTGCTCGATGCCGGACTCGTCGCACATGTGGCTGTTATCGATGCGGGTCAACCCTTTGTGGTGCCGGTGGCATACGCGCGAAGTGGAAAGGAGGTCCTCTTTCACGGCTCATCGGCTTCTCGGCTGTTCAAGACTCTTGCGGACGGTCAACCGACCTGCCTGAGCGTCACGCTACTAGACGGATTAGTGCTGGCCCGCAGCGCTTTTGAGTCAAGCATGAACTACCGCAGTGTCATGGTGATCGGAAGTCCGCGACTCCTCGAAGGTGACGAAAAGGCTGAGGCCCTGCGTCGTATCAGCGATCATCTACTGCCTGGTCGCTGGAGTGACATCCGTCCACCCAGCGATCAGGAGAGCAAGGCAACGATCGTGCTCGCACTGTCTCTCGATGAATGCTCAGTCAAAGTGCGCACCGGAAACCCTGAAGACGTCCCGGAAGATCTTGTTGACCCAAATTTTGCACAAGTCTGGGGCGGAACAGTGCCTCTCACCGAATCATTTGGGACCGCTGTACCCGATGAGTTCAGTGGCGGAATCCAAGCGCCCAGTTACATCGAGACATGGACACGGTCGTGACCTCACTGTGGGCCGATACCCTCCCGCGCGAACTCTCCGCCCCGCTGGGTGCGCCCCTAGAGGCTGACATTGATGCTGACGTTGCGATTATTGGTGCCGGCTATACCGGCCTATGGACGGCCTACTACCTGTTAAGTCTGGCGCCGGGAACCCGCGTGGCCATCATTGATAGTCACGAAGCAGGATTCGGTGCCAGTGGACGCAATGGCGGGTGGTGCTCTGCATTATTTCCCGCCTCCGTGGATAACATCGCTCGAACCTACGGCCGCACGGCCGCTGTTGCCCAGACCCAGGCAATGCACGAGACAGTCGCGACGATTGAACAAACGGCCAATGACGAGGGATGGCAGATTGATGCGGCCACCGGCGGGTCGGTCGTGGCGGCTCGAACGCCGGTGCAATTACAGCGGGCCAAAAACGAGATTGATCAATGGCGCCATTTTGGTTTCGGGTCTGCAGACTACCGACTGCTGACCGCCGATGAAACGCTGGAGCAAGTGAACGTCACCGATGCGCTCGGCGGTGTGTACACGCCGCACTGCACGGCGATCCAGCCGGCAAAACTGGTGCGATCACTTGCACGCACGGTGATGACACTCGGCGGTCAACTATTCGAGCACTCCCCCGCGGTCTCTGTGCAGCCAGGAGTCGTTCGAACTGACCGGGGAAGCATTCGCGCTTCGTTTATCGTGCGGGCCACGGAGGGCTTTACCGCAACACTCCCCGGCTTCACTCGGGATCTGATACCCGTGTATTCGCTCATGCTGGCCACCCAGCCGCTACCCGGCGACGTGTGGGAACAGATTGGCCTGAGCCAGCGACAAACCTTTGCTGACTTTCGTCATCTGATCATTTACGGTCAGCGGACAGCCGACGACCGCATCGCATTCGGCGGACGCGGTGCTCCCTATCATTTCCGGTCGCGTATTCGACCTGCGTTCGATCGCGATGCCACCATCTTCGGCGAGCTGTGGCATACGCTCACCGACCTATTTCCTAGTGTCGCCGGATACGAGGTCACCCACACCTGGGGCGGCCCGCTAGGTGTGCCCCGCGACTGGTTCGCATCCTGCGGGCTCGACCGAACAACTGGCATGGCATGGTCGGGCGGTTATGTCGGCGACGGAGTCGGCACTTCCCATTTGGGCGGCCAAACGTTGGCCGACTTAATCCTGGGCCTATCGACACCGCGGACTCAACTGCCATGGGTTAATCATCAGTCACCCCGCTGGGAGCCCGAGCCACTGCGTTGGCTCGGCACAAACATCGGCTTGCACACGATGACCTCTGCGGATAACAGTGAAGGCCGAACCGGCCGACCTTCGGTGCGAGCCAAACTGTTCTCCAGGCTGCTGGGCGGTTAGCGAAAAGCGGCCAGCCCGGTGAGTGCCTGACCAATCACCAGCGTATGCATCTCGTTTGTGCCCTCATAGGTAAAGACCGACTCTAGGTTGTTCATGTGTCGGATGACGGGGTACTCAAGGGTGATGCCGTTACCGCCGAGGATGCTCCTGCACTCTCGGGCAATGGCCAGTGCCTCGCGGGCATTATTGAGTTTGCCGATGCTGATTTGTTCGGGCGTGATGAGGTGCTCATCCTTGAGTCGACCCAGGTGCAGCGCCAACAGCATCCCCTTGCCCAACTCAACAGCCATGTCCGCTAGCTTCTTTTGCGTCAACTGGAAGCCAGCGATGGGTTGATCGAACTGCTCACGGTCCAGCGAATAGGAAATTGCTGTTTCCAAGCAATCTCGAGCAGCCCCCAGGGTGCCAAAAGCGATACCGAAACGTGCCTCGTTCAAGCAGGCAAGCGGGCCGCGTAATCCGCGCACATTGGGCAGCAGAGCATCGGCAGGCAGTCGCACCGAATCGAAAACCAGTTCCGCCGTCACAGATGCGCGTAATGACATCTTCTTGTGAATCTCGGTGGCACTGAATCCGGGAGTGTTAGTCGGGACAACGAAGCCGCGAATACCATCGTCGGACTGTGCCCACACGATCGCGACGTCGGCGACGGTGCCGTTGGTAATCCACATCTTCGACCCGTCGAGAATCCAATCATCACCGTCACGTTTGGCGTTTGTGCGCATGCCTGACGGATTCGACCCGAAGTCAGCCTCCGTCAATCCAAAGCATCCGATCAATTCACCCCGAGCCATGCCTGGCAACCATTGATCCTTGTGTTCTTGTGAGCCGAACGCGTGGATCGCATACATCGCCAGTGACCCCTGCACGCTCACCAGGGAGCGAATGCCAGAATCACCCGCCTCCAATTCCATCGCGGCTAGGCCGTAGGCCACCGCACTCATACCAGCGCAGCCGTAGCCGTCAAGGTGCATGCCCAATAGGCCGAGATCGCCAAACTCCAAAGCGAGTTCGCGTGCCGGGATTGAACCGGCCTCGAACCAGTCACCAACCTGCGGAAGAATGCGCCTGGAGACAAAATCGCGCACAACGTCGCGAATGGCACGCTCTTCCTCGGACAGAAGATGGTCGATATTAAGCAATGCCAACGGGGCTTGGGGTGCTTGAGACACTGGTCCTCCTCGGTCTGTCTGGCTGAGCATATCCGTTAATCGGCAGCATGATCGGGCGGCGCAAGTCGATACTGAGCAGGCGTTGCCGAAAGTCGTATGGGGTTGCTCACGACCGGCACACCCTCGGCGTCGGCGATGGGGTCCAAACCCAACGCTGCAGCCAGGTCAATCGCTTGGCCGACATCGTTGATCGGACCGCAGGGGACTCCCACGGCTGAAAGTTCGCGCTGCCACAGGGCACTGTCTTTG
Source organism: Actinomycetota bacterium (assembly GCA_017857875.1). Classification (GTDB taxonomy): domain Bacteria; phylum Actinomycetota; class Actinomycetes; order S36-B12; family S36-B12; genus M55B157. The sequence continues at coordinate 33,246 of JAFMCH010000013.1, forward strand.
ACCATTAGCCGTTGGTTGATGATGGCCTCGAGTTCAAGGCGGTGGGCAACCCGCTGCGGATTTGTGCGAAATCGGTGATCGTCGGCAAGTTCAGGCGCACCCAATTGGACAACCAGACTTGCGAACTGCGCATCATTGCCTACAGCCAGCACCATGGGGCCGTCGGCCGTCGTGAAGACCGCGTAAGGAGCGATGGATGGGTGCGCATTGCCCAAAATACCTGGAACCTTCCCCGCCCCCACCACGCTGGCAGCTTGGTTGACCAACCCAGACAGCAGCGAACTGAGCAGGTTCACCTCGACATGTTGACCTTGGCCGGTGATGTCCCGATGGCGTAACGCCGCCAAGATGCCCACCGTGGCGTGGAGCCCGGTAACGACATCAACCAATGCCACGCCAACCTTGGTCGGATCCCCCGGATGTGACCCGGTCACGCTCATCAGACCACCCATCGCCTGCACGAGTAGGTCATAGCCGGGCAGGTGCTTGCCCTCATCCGTACCAAACCCCGAAATGGAACACATCACGAGTCTGGGCATCTGTTGATGCAGATCAGCGAAACCCAAACCCATGCGATCAAGGGTTCCGGGTTTGAAATTCTCCACCAGCACGTCGCTGCCGGCGATGATCTCTGCCGCTTGGTCACGCCCCCGCCGAGTCGACAGGTCACAGGTCACCGAGACTTTATTGCGATTAATCGACTGGAAGTACGTGCTCTGCCCATTCGCCGCGAATGGTGGCCCCCAGGAACGCGTGTCATCTCCGATGCCTGGACGCTCCACCTTGATGACCTGCGCACCTAGATCGGCAAGCATCATCGTGGCGTAAGGGCCGGCCAAAATGCGGGAAAAATCAGCAACGACGACCCCGTCTAAAGCACCCGGGGTCCCCTCACTAGACGTCACGAGGAACCAGTTGTCGGGTCGCGTAGGAGTGGGGCGATCGAGACCAACACCGTCGCATCTTCAATCGTCGCCGGCACGGGCTCATCTCGACCATCGGCGATGGCGCGCATCGCTTTGCGCAGGATCTTCCCCGATCGCGTCTTCGGAAGCGCCGACACGATCAATACGTCCTTCAGCGACGCTATGGCACCGATTCGTTCGCGAACGGACGCGGCAATCTCACCGGCAAGTTCTTGAGGGTCTGGGTTGAGTCCAGACTTCACAACAACCAAGGCTCGCGGTAGCTGCCCCTTGATCGAGTCGTGCACGCCGATGACGGCACACTCAGCAACCGATGGGTGAGCGGCAACGACGGCCTCAATAGCGCCGGTCGACAGTCGGTGTCCGGCAACGTTGATGACGTCATCCATGCGTCCCATGACGTACAGATAGCCATCTGCGTCGAAATAGCCACCATCTCCGGTTGTGTAATGACCAGGAACCGCGGATAGATACTCATCGACGAATCGCTGATCATCGCCCCACAGGGTGGGGGCTGACCCCGGTGGAAGCGGCAGCCGGATGACGATACTGCCGTCGTGATCCGCACCTACGTCGGCGCCACTTTCATCGACGACGCGAACATCGAAGCCAGGAACCGGCTTCGTGGGCGAACCGGACTTGATGGGTAAGGGATCTAGCCCGCGCAGGTTGGCCGCAATTGGCCACCCGGTTTCGGTTTGCCACCAGTTGTCTACGACCGGCACTCCCAGGTGCTGGGTGGCCCATTCATATGTGTCAGGGTCCAGTCTCTCACCGGCCAAAAACAACGATTGCAGACTCGACACATCATGCTCGGCCAACATATCCGCGGTCGGGTCCTCCTTTTTGATGGCTCGAATCGCAGTCGGAGCGGTAAACAGTGCCTTCACCTGATGATCGTGGATCACTCGCCAAAACGCGCCCGCGTCTGGTGTTCCTACAGGCTTACCTTCGAACATCACCGTCGTTGCTCCGGTGATCAGCGGTGCGTACACGATGTATGAATGCCCCACGACCCACCCGACATCTGAGGCAGCCCACCACACATCGCCCGGTCCGATGCCGTAGACATTGCGCATCGACCAGGCCATAGCCACCGCATGTCCACCATTATCGCGGACGATTCCCTTCGGTCGCCCGGTCGTTCCGGACGTGTAGATGATGTAGAGCGGATCGGTTGCATCCACCGGCACCGGATCGGCGGGGGTGGCCGCACTAACGGCCTGTGCCCAGTCGATATCGCCGTCTGTCATCGACGCGGTTGCGTAGGGACGCTGTAGCACAATCGTTCGCCGCGGTCGATGATGTGCGATAAGCAATGCAGCATCCACGAGGGGTTTGTACTCGATGACTCGTGTGCCCTCAATCCCACACGACGCGGTAAGAACGACGACGGGCTGCGCATCGTCGATTCGAGCCGCGAGTTCCTCGGGGGCGAAACCGCCGAACACAACAGAGTGCACGGCGCCGATCCGCGCGCAGGCAAGCATTGCGATCACTGCCTCCGGCACCATGGGCAGATAGATGACGACGCGATCACCACGTTGAACACCCTCCGTCGTGAGTGCGCCCGCGAACGCTGCCACCTTCGTCAGCAGCTGCGCGTAGGTGAAACGCGTGACCTCGCCACTGACCGAACTGTCATGGATCAACGCGGGTCGGTCGCCATTTCCTGACTCGACATGACGATCAAGTGCATTGACGCAGGTGTTGAGGACACCATCAGAAAACCATCGGTACAGCGGCGCTTCCGTATCGTCAAGGATCGTTGTCGGTGGGGTGACCCATTCGACCAGCGCTGCAGCCTGCGCCCAAAAATCTGGGGCATCGTCAATGCTGCGTCGGAAGCTCTCGTCGTACCGCGCGCCCATGGCCTGACGCTAGCGCAGATTCATGCCCCCGCGGGTTCGGTACTGGCAGCGAGCTGCCCGCAAGCACCATCAATTTGCTGGCCGCGTGTGTCGCGGACCGTCGTCGATATACCCGCATCGCGCAGGATTTTCACGAAGGTGCGTTCGTCCCGACGTCGAGATGAAGTCCATATCGATCCGGGTGTGGGATTTAGCGGAATCAGGTTGACATGCACCAGCCGCCCCTTGAGCAACCGCACCAGATGACGGGCTCGTTCGGCCTGGTCGTTGATATCGCGAATGAGAGCGTATTCAATACTCACGCGGCGTCCAGTGGTCTCGGCGTAGTTCCACGCCGCATCCAGTACCTCGCCCACGGCCCAGCGGTTGTTGATGGGAACGAGGGTGTCGCGAAGTTCATCATCGGGTGCGTGCAAAGACACAGCCAACCGCACCGGAATGCCTTCATCGGCTAGCTGCCGCATCCGGGGAACCAAGCCGACCGTCGAAACAGTGACTCCGCGCGCTGACATACCCAGGCCTGCGGGTGGATCATCAGTCAACCGGCGAAGCGCCCCCACCAGGGCGGAGTAGTTCGCCAATGGTTCACCCATGCCCATGAAGACCACATTGGACACGCGCTGATGATGTCCGGGCAGATCGCGCACCCATCGGGATCCGTTGAGGGCCTGCTGCACGATCTCAGCCGTGGAAAGGTTCCTGGTCAGGCCTGCTTGCCCGGTGGCACAGAACGGGCAATTCATCCCGCAACCAGCCTGTGACGACACGCAAATCGTGACGCGATCGCCGTAGTCCATGAGCACGCTTTCTACGAGCGAACCATCATGTAGTCGCCACACATTCTTGACCGTTGCTCCGTCATCACAAGTGATATCGCGAACAGAAGTGAGCAAATCGGGCAGCAGACGCTCGCTCAACACGTGCGCATCAGCCGGTGAGATATCACTCCATCGCTGCGGGTCGAACTCCAAACGGGAAAACCACTGACGGGAGAGTTGATCGGCCCGAAAGGCTGGTAGGCCAAGTTCTTGGACAGCCGCGCGGCGCTGTTGGGGATCAAGGTCCACCAGATGTGTCGGTGGCTTGCCTCGCTGAGGTGCGACCATGATGAGTTCGCCGGGAGCGGGCATGACCACAGTGTGTCACTTCAGGGTTTCGTGACCATCGCTCCCTCGCCCGGGAGTCGTCACACTAGAACAGAGCCGGCCCGAGGAACACCGAGAATAGAGCCCAGGCCGCGAACGCGTTAATCACCAGGGAATCCAATCGATCCATCATGCCCCCGTGACCAGGCAGCAAAGACCCCATGTCCTTGACCCCTAGATCGCGTTTGATGGCGCTTTCGGCGAAGTCACCAGCCGTCGCGGTAACAGTGAGGACAACACCCATAACCAATCCCTGCCACCAAGGCGCATCCAGCAACCACACGAACGCTGCAACACCAAGCAGCGCCTGGACTATCAACGACCCGGCAAAGCCCTCCCACGACTTTTTGGGGCTGATTGATGGAGCCATCGGATGGCGACCGAACAAGACGCCCGCGGCGTATCCACCAATATCATTGCCGATCGTGAGCACGATAAAGGTCACGATGCGGGCCGGCCCATCATTGGCCGCCAGAATGAGCGCGGCGAAGCCACCCATGAGGGGCAAATAGGCGAGGGCGAAGATGCTGGCGCTGACATCACGGACATAGCCGTCGACACCGCGGCGGATTCGCCACATCATGATCACCACGACCATGAGGCCGATACTGAACACAAGCGCTGCCGGGCCGAACAGGTAGGCCAGGGTCATAGCCAGCGGGACCGCCAGGAACAGCGGCGTCCGTGCGATCCGAAT
>JAFMCH010000079.1 GCA_017857875.1 Actinomycetota bacterium
TCTTGCTTCACGGCAGAGTCGAGTGGCACAGAATTTCCTCTCGGGCGCGGTCATGATCCCAAGGCCGATTGCCCGGATCTCACTGGTCACAAATCCCAAGGCGCCCGCCCCGGGACCGTCAGAGGTTCAGGCTACCAGTGCCCGGTCTCGACTCGGGTCAGGCATCGGGTCAGGCATCGGGGCTGGGCGCACCGAGGATGATCGTGGCCTGTCGTACGTCATGGGCCATTTGCTCAATCAGCGCCGCAACGTCGGCGAAGACCTGCTGGCTGCGAATCCGGGCTACGAAGTCCAAGCTGACCAGCTGACCGTATAGATCAAGATCGGTCTGCCCGATGCAGAATGCCTCGACGGTACGCACGGTGCCGGCGAACTGCGGGTTCGTGCCTACCGACACTGCCGCGGCCCACGTGTGCGTGTCCGTGTGGAACCACCCGGCATAGACACCATCAGGTGGAATTGCATAGCCGAGGGACAGATCGATATTTGCCGTCGGGTAGCCCAGGTCACGACCACGATGTGCCCCATGCACCACGATGCCCTCAATCCGGTGCGGCCGGCCGAGCACCCGGGCGGCACCCGGCAGATCACCCGCAGCGATGCGGCCTCGAACATAACTCGACGACCACGTAGTGGCACCCTCCCCAGGCACTTCCTCGGTCACCAGCGGCACCACATCTACGCCGAACCCGCGATCTCGACCGAGCTCGGCCAGTACCTTCGCGTTTCCGGTCGCGCCTTTGCCGAAGCGAAAGTTCTCGCCGGTGACGATTAAGTCCACCGGCCGCGTTTGACCAGCGTCGTCGGCGACGTCAATAAGTAGATCCCCCAGCAGATGATCAACGAACTCTTCGGGTGTCATCTGACTGAGCTCTTCGTTGAACCCCACGACGCGAACCTGGTCGGCACCTGCCGCCTCCAACAAGCGCACCCGTCGCGGCACACCACTGAGTGCAGCTGGGGTGGACTCAGGTCGAAGAATCGCTGCGGGGTGCGGGTCGAAGGTCACCGCCGTGACGACCCCTCCCTCGCTTCGCGCCACCGCGCGCTGAACGAGGGCCTGGTGGCCGCGGTGGACCCCGTCAAAAACCCCGATGACGACAACATGCACGGGTGAACCCTTCCACACGTAGACCGACATGGGACGATGCGGTGGCTGTCTGCACTATCCCCGGAGGTAACCATGGCCGCCCGATTGCTTTTGCACATAGGGACGCAGAAATCCGGCACGACCTATCTGCAACGCGTGCTGCAGTCACTGGCGCCCCAATTGCGGGAGGCCGGGGTGTTGTATCCGACTCGAATTGGCGGCAAAACCGAGGTCTACAACCACGAGGCCGCCGCCTATGGTCTCTTGGGGCGCGACTCGTTTCCGTGGGTTCCCGATCATCGTGCCGCCGCACAAGAAGCCGTGTGGGCTCGCCTGGTCGAGCAGGTGAACGGATGGTCGGGCACGGCGATCATCTCGGGTGAGGCCCTATCTGTCATCAGTGCCTCGGCTGCAAGCACGTTGGTGGGAGCCCTCAACGTTCCAGAGACGCACGTGATCATTACCGCCCGAGATCTCGGTCGCGTCCTGCCGAGTTCATGGCAGCAACACATTCGTAATGGCCGCAGCACGGCATTCGGCACATACCTGCGTCAATTGGCCCAACGTCGCGGCACAGGCAACGCAGTCCAACGAGCGGAAAATTGGGAGGGTGACCCCGACCAGACTTTTTGGCGGGCCTACGCGATTGGTTCACTCGTTTCCCGCTGGGCACCGCTGGCGCGCTCAGTAACGGTCGTCACCGTGCCCCGCAAGAGTGACAATCCACATGAACTGTGGCAACGCTTCGTTCAGGCACTCGATCTGACCGAGTCTCTTCCCCAAATTCCCCCAGCGATCGACAAACTCACCGCCAACGTCGGTATCACCGAACCAGAGGCGCTGGTGCTGGCCGGCCTTAACCGTCAGGCCGCGCTGACGGACACCGATGAGCCAGTGCTGCGGTCCATGCGGGCACACATTGTGCGTGCGGGCTTCGCCCCCAGGTCAGAACGCGGAAACCCGGTACGACTACCCGCCGACTGGATCGACACGGTACGCACGTGGGCAGGTGAAGACGTCGCCGAACTGCAAGAAACCACGGCGCGCATCATTGGACCAGTCGATGACCTACTCGTTGGAGATGAGACGAACTACACGTCGGGCCCGGACGCTCAACAGGTCGCCGCCGCGGCCGGTGCTGCGCTCTTGGCCATGGACCAGCACACTGACGACCCCACGACGAGCCCGGATGAAGCATCACCTAATCAACGTGGACGACGACGCAACACACAGCGATCTTCCTGACGCTGCTCATCGCGGGGCGTTGGTCCCTCTAGACTGACGTCTGTGCTTCTTGTCGTGTGCGGTATGCATCGGTCTGGGTCAACATTGGTGTGGCAAATCGCCCGTCACCTCGTGAAAGACCAGCCTGGTTTGCGAAATCCTCGTGGGCTGTCAACCTCGCAGTTCCCGGCAGCAGCCAATGACCCCGAAGACTTACTCATGGCCAAGGTGCACTTTCGTCCAGCCATGGAAAAGGATGACTTCCCGCAGGCAGGGGCGAAATACCTCTACACGTACCGCGATATTCGCGATGTCGTTGCCTCGCTGTACCGCAAAGGACGCGCGAAACCTGAGGATCCCGAGCGCGGGGCACGCAATAGCCGCCTCAGTGCCCGTCGAGAAATCAGAGGAGATGCTTTTTGGCGGTCTCGTGATGACGTATTTATCCGGAAGTATGAGGACTTCCGCGACGACATTCCGGGGCTTGTGCGTGATCTCGCTGATTTCCTAGGCATCGGAGTCACAACCGATCGGGTGAGCGAGATTGTCGCCGACGTTGATATGCAAGCTCAGGAGCAACGAGCTATCGCCGCCAAGCAGCACGGGGTCGACGATGACCTTCGCGTGACCTCCAATCACATCACCGACGGCCGAGAGGGCGCGTGGCGCGAAACGTTGACTCCCGAGGAACTCGCGGCTATCGAGGGTGAATCGGCCCGGTGGCTAGTGGAGCACGGATACGACGTGTACACGCAGGTCGGCCTACGCAAGACGATTGATCTGCGGTCTGCCACCCTTGACAAGCACGTTGGCGGCCTCAACGAACATGGCTGGGCTAGCGCAACTATTGCCGATGACCCCAACGACCGTGAGCCGCTTAGTGCCCAGCAGGTGAGAGAACTCATCCTGCCCTATGTGGTCGCTACGGCCGTGGCATCGATCACGGCTACCGTCGCACGTTCAAGGAACCCCACGGCCTCCACCCTACTGTGGATGGCAGCGAGTGCGAGTGCGGGTTGTGGCGCTTACCTGTTGGGACAGAACCGAATTCGTCCGCGTGCCGCCCTCGCAGCGATCCTACGCCGTTCTGCTGAACCGCGTGCCTAGGACCGTGTGAGACATGGCTGAGCGCGTAGTGCTGCACATCGGTGCGCGCAAAACAGCGACCACATATCTACAGCGTTGCCTCCAGGCACTTGCCAAGAAGGGCCGCATCGACCCGGCGCTCTACCCCCTCGACACTCGTGGCGAAGACGACCACAACCATGTCCCCGGCCTGATCGACCTACTACGCACCTACGATCAGATCCCCCTCCAATCCGATGCCTGGAGGCACCTTGATGGTCAGGCTGCCTCCGCGCTGATCGACAAAGTGGCCAGCACCCCAGGCACCGTGGTTCTCTCGGCCGAGGCCGTAGCGGCAACGCGGTTAGCCGGCGCACGCACAGCGGTCGCCGCGTTCGCTCCAGCCGAGGTCACCGTCTTGATAACAACGAGGGCATTGGGTCGCGTTCTCGCTAGTTCTTGGGCTCAACACATCCGCAATGGCAATATCGAGACGTTCTCGGACTATTTGCAGCTGCGCGCCGAGGAGCGCGAAATGACGGATTCGTTAGAAACGCGATCGCGGCGTGCGTTTTGGCGTGCCTACAGTTACGGATCACTCGTGCGTCGCTGGCAAGACACTGGCGCGGAAGTCGTCGTCGCAACCGTCCCCGCCTCGCAGACTGAGCCCAACTTAATGTGGGAGCGGTTTCGCGTGGCCACGGGTTTGACCGACGAACTTCCACTCGAGCCTCCGCGTGTCAGTAGCCGCAAGGCGAACTCCTCCCTGGCCCTCGAGCAAACTCATGTGCTGCAGGGCTTTAACGTCGCCGCCAAACAGGCTGGCCATGACCGGCGGTGGATCAGACGCGAACATCGACGACTCCTGCGACACGGGCTAGCCGCGGATCTCGATCATCCTCTCATCGACGGAATACCCACATCGATGCATGCCCAGATCATGCAGTGGCAGGAATCCGACGTTCAAGATCTACTGGCAACGGACGTTGAACTCGTGGGCGACATTGACGACCTTCGCATCGCACCTCGGCCCACCCCTGAGTCGGCCGAACTGATCACGCATATCGAAGACTGCACCGGGCGCGGACTCTTAGGCATACATGGCCTGAACAAGCAGTCGGCCGATGCCGCCGGGCAATGAATCAACCATTGGCAACTCTCTCCAACTCAGCAACGAACCTCGGCCCATCAAGGGACCAGTTGGCGTTCTGGGCAACCCAGGATCGACCGACATCGGCAACTCGCTGACGCTCAACCGGATCGTCGATCCACCGCCGCACCGCCTTGGTGACCCCCTCGACATCGTCAAATCCCACGACAATGCCACCCTCAGATTTCGCAATGAGCGCGGTGGCCGCCGGCAACGGTGTGGATATGGCCGGCACTCCATGGGCGAGATACTCCATAATTTTTGTTGGCCGTGAGTGCCGGTAGTTTGGCTCATCGGCCAGTAACGACAAACCGGCCAGAGCCCCCTCAACAATCTTTAGGGCATCTGCGTTCGCAACGTAACCGTGCCAGCGAAGCACCCCACGCTCGTGGGCTGCCTTCAGCAACGGTCGCATCTGATCATCCGCGGCACCAATAACGTCCAAAGCAACTACACCATCCAGTCGCTCCGCCACGTCTATCAGCGCCAGTCCGCCCCGAGCTTTCGTGACGTGTCCGACGTAGACGATGCGATCATCCCCGGTCGGCGGCACGTGCGTAGGAACTACGGTTGAATTTGGCACGACCGGATGAATCCTGGTGAATCGGTCTTGGTACGCCGTTTCAGCCAACAGTAAGTGATACTTTCGCGCGGCCCTGTGTTCCATGCGCGCGACCGCGTGAGACATCACACCTCTCAGAGGTGACGGAATCCAAGATTTCAGCGAGATCGACGCTGGAACATCTTCGTGAACATCCCACACGATGCCTGGATGATGCATCCCCTCGACAGCCATCAGTAACTCTGGGGAATGCAAGACGATGACATCGTGTTCACTCGCGAGGGATCGAATGCGCTGTCGTGCAGTGCGTAAGGCCCGAAGCCGATGCCGACCGAAGGCCGCGGGCACATCGACTGCGGTGACCTCGGAACGCGGTTCGACACCGAAGTGTGTAAACGGAGCAAGGTAGGTGACCTCGTGTCCGGCCTCGATCAATGCCGATATCTCACGTACTGATACTCGCGCATCGCGCGGATCATGCACGATCGTTGCCATGAGAACCTTCACGGACGGGGTTCCGCCGATATTGAATCGTCGGCTTCACTTTCCGTATCAGCATCTTCGAAGCGACGATCACGCCGCTTGCGACGGCGCTCCTTGCGCGCCTTCTTGGTCTGCAATCCGTATTTTTGCTCGTATTCGACGATGATGTCTTCGGGGTCACCATCGGCGATAATCTTGCCCTCATCGAGCCAGATCACACGATCGCAGGTCGCGCGCACCGAAGACATGGAGTGGCTCACCAGAAAAATAGTGTCCGCTTCATCGCGCAGTTGCTGAATGCGTTCGGAACTTCGGCGCAGGAACTCACCATCGCCGGTCGCCAACGCCTCATCAATAAGCAAGATCTCGTGACTCACTGACGATGCAATCGCGAACTTCAATCGCGCCCCCATCCCAGAAGAATAGGTCCGCATCGGCATGTGGATGGCCTCGCCGATGCCACTGAACTCGACAATGTCTTGGTACTTGTCAGCAATCTCATCGGGTTGCATACCCAAAGCCAACAGACCTAGTTCAATATTGCGGCTACCCGGCAGTGCCTGAATCAAGGCCGAACTGACGCCCAAGAGTGTGGGTTGGCCAGCCGCATACACGTGACCGGACGCCGGTGGCAGGAGACCGGCGATAGCACGCATCAGTGTTGACTTGCCTGATCCATTTTTGCCGATAACACCGATAGCCTCACCTTGGCGGGCTATCAAACTCACGCCCCGAACAGCTTCAACCTCGTGTCGGGTCGGCACAGGTCGTCGATGAACCCAACCGGTGAGTTTCGAGCGCCGCCAGCGCGACTGCGCAGACTTCGGATCGGGTCGCGGGGTGGTCCAAACTTGATAGACCACGTGCAAATCGTCAACGATGATCTTGATATCACCGGGAATCAAATCCTCGTCATCATCGCCGATGCGTCCGTCAGTTTCCACGGCCGTACCGATTCTCAGCCCGCCAGAAGTACCACATACCGAACACACCCATCCCCACACTCCACGCCAGCGCCAGCAACCAGTTAGTGGCTCCCCCCGGCGCGTCGTAGGTGCTCATGAGGGCATCGCGCATGATGTTCAGATACACGGTGCCCGGATTAACCTCGATGATGATGACTGCCCACGGCGGGACGCCCAACCGGTCCAGTCGATCGGCGATGGGAATCATGACGCCGGAGGCGTAACCCCACAGCCGCAGGAAGTAGGGCATCACATCAGCCACGTCTTGAACCGCCGCCACCAAACGGGCAAAGACCAGCGCCATGCCCAGGGAAAACAACGTCATCAACGCCAACGCGACCGGGGCGAGCAACCAGTTCCAGGTGATCTGCTCCCCGGTGATCAGCAAGATGCCAATCATCAGGGGGATAGAGATCATGAACACGCGCAGTTGCTTGACTATCACGGCAAGGGGTAGCACGGCACGCGGAAAGTGAATAGCTCGAACGAGTCCGAGATTGCCCGAAATGCTCCGCGCCCCAGCAGTCACCGACTGCCGAATGAGCGCGAAGGAGAACACTCCAGCGGCTAGGAACCCGGTGTAGTTCTCAACGCTGCCGCGACCACCCAGCAAGAAGCCGAAGAGAAACCAGTAGATCGCCATCGTGAAGACCGGATCCAGTACCTGCCAGAGCTGACCAAGTCGGCTTCTGGAGTTTTCCGCCTCCGTCTTGGCGCGGGCAAACGCACGGATAAAGGCACGCCGCTGCCACACGCGTGCCCAGTACCGAAAGAACGGTGGGCGCTGGTTGACCGGCCCTAGTCCTACTTCGGCGGCGAGCGCTTCCCCCGAAACCTCACGGCCGTCGATGCTGATCAGAGCCGGACCGCCTTCGGATGCGTCGTCACCCCGCGGGTGTCGAGCAGCACGTGCGCAGCAGCGCTCAACGAGTCTGCGTCGTAGTCACGATGATTTTGCAGTAGCACGCAAATATCTGCTTCGGCCACCGCCTCATTCACATCGTCCTCGACGGTCAAGACTTGTTCACCAACGCGCCATTGACGCACGTGCGGATCGTGGAAGACCACCTGTGCGCCTTTGTCGATCAACTGCTGCGCGATGGGTTTAGCCGGGGATTCGCGCTGGTCGGCGATATCAGGCTTGTAGGTCACTCCGAGCAGACACACCCGAGCGCCACTCAGTGGCTTGCGGTCATCGTTGAGTAAGTCTTGAATGCGGCGCACGACATATGCGGGCATGCCCGCATTGATTTCTTGGGCGAGTTCGACGAATCTGAAGGGATATCCCAACTTCGCTTGCACCTGATAGGACAGATAGTTCGGATCGATGGGAATGCAGTGACCGCCAACGCCCGGCCCAGGGTAGAAGGCCTGGAATCCGAAGGGTTTGCTTTTGGCCGCAGCGATGACATCCCACAGATCGATGTCGAGTTCGTGACAAAACCGAGCCATTTCGTTGACGAGCGCAATGTTGATGTGCCGGTAGGTGTTCTCCAGCAACTTGGCCATTTCAGCTTCGCGAGTGCCCTTGGCACGAACGACAGTGTCGACGAAGTGACCGTAGAACGTTGCGGCAACCTGTGTGCACTCCTCCGTGTGCCCGCCCACAACCTTGGGCGTATTGCGCATGCCGAAAGTGGGGTTTCCCGGGTCAATTCGTTCGGGGCTGAAGGCTAAATGAAAATCGCGACCCGCCACCAATCCGGACTCCTCAAGGACTGGTCGGACCTCATCATCGGTTGTGCCGGGGTAGGTCGTGGATTCAAGAACAATCAATTGGCCCGGCTGCAGATTTCCC
>JAFMCH010000080.1 GCA_017857875.1 Actinomycetota bacterium
GCGTCGAACCGTGGGAAATACTCGATCACGAACTCGTGCCGGTGCGGTGTCTGCGTCTAGGTCATGGGGATCGGCACTGACCCGGGGTGCTGTTGCGCGCAACAGTTCGCGGCTGGGGCGAAGTGATACCGCCCAGCCAGACTCAACCCACGCTTGTGATTCCACGGAGCGCCCGTACCCTCCCACCATCAAGGTCAGAGGATGACCATCAGCCGTGCCCATCGCGCGGGCGCGCATGGCGAGCACATCGCGGGCATTCCAGCCGGGTGCCTGCGGATCGACGAGAGACTCGTCGGCATCATCCCAACACACCAGCAGACTGGGATTGACGACGGGCGCGAAGGCAGCGGCTCGCGTGCCGATCACGATGTCGGCTCGACGCGTCAGGGCAGTTAAGAAAGCGGTGTATCGCGCTTGCGGCCCCTGATCGGCGGTCAGGGTACAGACCCGGTGGCCCATGCCATGACGCGTGAACGCCGCTACGAGCGCGGTGACCTGGCGAGCATTGGGCGCAATAATGACGACGGGACCGTGCGGGAGGGACCATCGGGTGACTTCGTAGATACGTTCGGGAGCGTCTTCGCCGGGGGCGGTCGACCACACGACACGAGCACCTTGATGCTCCAGCAGACGGCTACGAAGGCCCGCGCCCCCGCGGTAGGCGTCCCATCCGGTGCCGTCGGGCACAGGTGCGGCTGCCCCAGGATCGATGCCTGCTGGGCGCGCGAGCAGCGCTTCTTCAGCGCGGGCATGTCGAGGAGGTATCGCGGCGCGCAAGACGTCCGCCATCGTGCCCGCGTATCGGTCGGCGACCGCCCGGGAAAGTTCCGCGATAGCTGGCAAGAGCACGGGCAGAGGTGAGATCACGCGTTCGAGTGGCTGAACACGATGGTCGGATGACTCGGTTCGAGCGAGCACGAATCCATTGACCAGTCGCCCGGCTAGACGCACACGCACGCGAACCCCCGCTTGAGCGCTGTCATCGAGGGATGCGGGTACCAGATAGTCAAACGGCCGATCTAAATGGGGGAGGCGAACGTCGACGCAGACCTGCGCGATCGGCAAGCGATCAGCAGCGGTGGTCGTCACGGCTGTTGATCGTGCCATGTTGCCCCGACATCGCGACCGCGGAGGCAGCCCTAGACTGATGGTGCATGGCAGACACCAAGGCAAGGACGTCAGGGTGCACGGCGGGTGAGGAGGTCAAGTCTTCGTGACGGTTCAAGATATTCGGCTGTTTGGAGATCCGATCCTGCGCACGCCGGCGACGCCAGTTGAGGATTTCGACAAAGAGCTCCGCAAACTGGTCAAGGATCTCACCGACACCATGCGCGATGCCCCCGGCAGTGGGTTGGCGGCACCCCAGATTGGGGTTCCCCTCCGTGTCTTTACCTGGTGGGTAGATGACGAACTGGGGCATCTGTGCAATCCCAGCCTCGATTTGTCCGAAGAGTCCCAAGACGGCGAGGAAGGGTGCTTGAGCATCCCCGATCTGAGTTTCGATCTGGTTCGTGCGCGCAGTGTCGTGGCCAAGGGTTGGGATATGCACGGCGAACCCATCACCGTGGAGGGCAGCGACCTATTGGCTCGGGCGATCCAGCATGAGACCGATCACCTGGACGGCGTGCTTTTCGTCGATCGGCTTGACCCGCAGACGCGCAAAGAAGCGATGAAGGCAATCCGTGCGGCCGATTGGTTTGGCGATCACGCCCCCCGCATCAAGGTCAGCCCGCACACGCTGTCGGCCAAGTGGTTATAGCCAGTTGTTGAGCCAGCAGTGAGACTAGTTTTTGCCGGCACGCCCGAGGCGGCGGTGCCATCATTACAAGCCCTGATCGACTCTCGGCATGACGTGGTCGGCGTTGTCAGTAGACCCGATGCCCGCGTGGGGCGCGGTCGAAAAGTGCAGCGCAGCGCGGTGGCGAGCAGGGCCGACGAGCATGGGATCCCGGTGCTTACACCCGACCACCCGCGTGATGCAGGCTTTGTCGCGAAACTCACGGAACTAGCTCCCGACTGCTGTCCGGTCGTCGCCTACGGCGCGCTCATTCCGCCCGCGGTACTTGCGATACCTCGATTTGGATGGGTGAACCTGCACTTTTCGCTGCTACCGGCGTGGCGCGGTGCGGCTCCCGTTCAGCACGCAATCTGGCATGGCGATGACATCACCGGTGCGACGACTTTCGTGCTCGAGGAGGGTCTAGACACGGGGCCGATCCTAGGTACGGTCACCGAGTCGATCGGATCATCGGATACGACCGGTGATCTGCTCGCCCGATTAGCCGCCAGTGGCGCGCAACTTCTCGTGCACACCATCGATGCGTTGGCTCAAGGCGACGCCGTGGCGGTGCCGCAGTCGGCTGACGGCGTCACGTTTGCTCCCAAAATTGACGTGCCAGAGGCACACGTCGACCTCGGGCAACCGGCCATCAGGGTCGACCGACAGGTTCGGGCATGCACGCCGTCACCGGGTGCCTGGGTAAATTTCCGCGGGGACCGGCTTGGCCTGGATCCGGTGTCGATCGAGCTTGGCGACGTTCCCGATGCGCTGAGGTCGAGGGTGGATGAACTCGCCAGCGGTGAACTTCTGGCCGGTAAACGGCATGTGTGGGTGGGTACGGCCACGACAGCGGTATGTCTATCCAAGGTTCAGCCGGCGGGTAAAAAGATGATGATCGCCGCCGATTGGGCCCGCGGTGTTCGTCTCGAGCCACATGAGGGCCTCACGTGAGTGCCAAACCGCCGGCCAAGTCGCTGAAACCGGGTGGCGCGCCGGCCCGGCGGGGATCCAGCCGCGCTACCGGAACCAGAGAGGCCCGGGGGGCGCGAGGAGCCGCCTACGACCTTCTGCACAGCGTCGCCGCCGACAATGCCTACGCCAACCTCGCGATGCCGGGCATCTTGGAAAAGGCACGCTTGAGCGATCGTGACGCGGCGTTTGCGACCGAGCTGGCCTATGGCACATTGCGCTGGCGCGGGCTCTACGACGCCATTTTGGCCCAGTGCGTCGACGGGTCAATCGATCGGCTTGATCCTCGGGTACTCGATGTCTTGCGGCTGGGAGTTCATCAGCTCGTGAGCCTTGGCACCCCACCGCACGCAGCCGTGGGCGAGACGGTCACGTTGGCACGTCAGGTCGTCGGTGATGCGCCTTCACGGCTGGTGAACGCTGTTCTGCGACGCGTCGCCGAGGGAGGCGATCTTCCGCGCTGGCGAGATCGGGTTGCGCCGGGATACACCACCGGCGACCTCGCCGTTGCCTGGTCTCATCCTCGCTGGATCGTCTCAGCACTGAAGGAGGCGCTAGCTACGCATCCGCCTGATCCTGCGATAGCAAACGACGTAACAGCGGATCTGATCGCACTGCTCAGCGCTGACAACGACCCGGCGCGGCCCACTTTGGTTGCGAAGCCCGGTCTTTTCTCACCCGATGAGTTGCTCCAACTGCCGCAGGTGCGTCCCGGTCGCTGGTCACCTTTGGCCGGGGAACTCATGACCGGTAAGCCGGCGGATCTGGAATGCGTGAGCGGCGGTCTTGTCGGCGTTCAAGACGAGGGCAGCCAGCTTGTTGCGCTGGCGCTCGCCAATGCACCGATCGAGGGTCCCGATAGACAGTGGGTTGATCTGGCAGCAGGCCCCGGTGGCAAGGCAGCGGTTCTCGTCGGACTAGCCGGACTCTTAGGCGCGCACGTGACGGCCGTTGAACCTCATGCGCACCGGGCGCAATTGGTTCGGGATTCGTTACGACGGTTTCCTCCTGCCGACTACTCTGTCGTTGTCGCAGATGGGCGCGATGCTTTGCCCCCCGGCAGTGCCGATCGCGTGCTGGTTGACGCACCGTGCACGGGCCTAGGAGCTCTTCGCCGCAGACCTGAGGCCCGTTGGCGTCGCACGCCAGATGACCTAGCGACGCTGGGGCCCCTGCAACGTGATTTGCTGCGATCGGCGTTGACCATCGTGCGTCCAGGTGGCGTCGTTGCTTACGCCACCTGTTCGCCGCACCTAGCCGAGACCGATCACGTAATCGCCGATGTTCTCGCTGAGCGCGACGATGTGATGCAGATAGACGCGCGCGCGGCCTTGCCTGAGGTGTCGCACCTTGGTAACGGACCCGCGGTACGACTGTGGACCCACGTTCACCAGACCGATGGCATGTTCCTGGCGCTAATGAAGCGGCGTGACCCCACCTCCAGGTCCGAGCACATTCACCGCTGACGGATACCCTCTTGGGTGTGGTGACCCAGATTTCCCCCAGCATCCTGGCGGCGGACTTCGCGCGGCTGGCCGACGAGGTTGCCCGAATCCCCTCAGCGGACTGGCTTCATGTCGACGTCATGGACAATCATTTTGTTCCAAATCTAACCCTTGGTCTCCCGGTGGTGGAGTCCTTGTCGCGAGCCACGGACATTCCCTTGGACCTGCACCTGATGATCACCGATCCCGACCGCTGGGCACCTGAATATGCCGCTGCCGGCGGAGCGAGTGTCACCTTCCACGCCGAGGCCGCCACAGCTCCCTTGCGGTTGGCCCGCACACTGCGTGGCATGGATACTCGCGCGGGCCTGGCGCTAAACCCGGGCACGTCGGTCGAGCCGTACGCGGATTTACTCGCCGACTTCGACATGCTCTTGATCATGACCGTCGAGCCAGGTTTCGGCGGCCAGCCGTTTCTCCCGCAAGTGTTGCCAAAATTGCGACAGGCCAAGCAGATCGCCGAACGCCAGGGACTAGACATCTGGTTGCAGGTGGATGGTGGGATTACGCCGCAGACCATTGATGAATGTGCTGACGCCGGGGCCAATGTGTTCGTGGCGGGTTCCGCCGTGTTCTCTGCAGACGACCCCGATGCGATGGTCGCCGCGTTGCGTGCTCGAGCCGATGCCGCTGCACATGCGCGCCAGACAGCGATGGGTGTCGGCGCTGCAGAGGCCTCGTCTTCGTGATCAGCTCCGCCGAGATCCAAGCGCTGAGGGCGGCTCATGAGTTGTCCCGTACGCCGGGGGTGCCCCCTGGGCCCAATCCGCGGGTGGGTTGTGTGCTGTTGTCGCCAACGGGCGTGACCGTAGGTTCGGGATTCCATCGCGGGGCTGGCACCGCGCACGCTGAAATCGACGCATTGACTCAGGCAGGCGACCAGGCCACAGGCGCCACCGCCGTTGTCACTTTGGAGCCGTGCAACCACGTAGGCCGAACAAGTCCTTGCGCGCAGGCATTGATCAGCGCTGGGGTTGCGCGAGTGGTCTATGCAGTTGCCGATCCTGGAGTCGACTCAGCCGGCGGTGCCGACACCTTGCGGGCGGCCGGTATCGATGTGGTCTACCTAGGGGATGCCTCGTCGGATGACGCCATCGGTGCTGAACCTGCATACCGAGCCGTGATCGAGCAGTTGCGGCCTTGGATCTTCTCGACCCAACACGAGCGGCCTTTTGTCACCTTGAAGACGGCGTCGAGTCTTGACGGTCGGGTGGCGGCCGCTGACGGCTCCAGCAGGTGGATCACGGGTGTCCAGGCCCGGGCTGAGGTGCATGAATTACGGACTCAGGTCGACGCGATCATGATCGGCACGAGCACGGCAATTACCGATGATCCGTCCCTGACCGCACGGAGCGCAAACGGCAACTTGCTTGACTACCAGCCGCTTCGCGTGATCGTCGGTAAGCGCGACCTGCAGCCAGGTAGTCAATTGATGCGTCAGGACTCCGCGGGCGGCGAGGTCAAGCACCTACGCACTCACGATATTGCGCAGGTGCTTGACACGCTGCATCGTCAGCAGGTCCATCACGTACTGGTGGAGGGTGGCCCGACGTTGAGTACCGCCTTCATCCAGGCGGGGTTGGTCAACCAGTGGATCAGCTATGTGGCTCCGCTCATAGTGGGGAGTGGGCCGTCGGTGGTCGGCGACCTAGGCACCGTAACGATGAGTCAGGCGACCCGTTGGCGGGTGGTCGGTGTGGCGTCGGTGGGTGCAGATGTCAAGATCATGGCCGAGCCTGTACATCTGCACGAGGCAACCAGCGACCGACGAGGAGCATGACGTGTTTACCGGCATTGTCGAAGAACTCGGCACAATCGTGGCCGTAGAAGACCTCCCTGGCGATGCCCGTCGGCTCACCATGTCGGGGCCCCTTGTCACCTCCGACGCAAGCCTGGGGGACTCCATCGCCGTCAACGGTGTGTGTCTGACCGTGTCTGCGCAATCTGGGTCGCAGTTCACCGCCGACGTCATGCGCGAGACGCTCGTGCGATCCTCCCTTCGAGATGTCACTGCCGGGACCCCGGTCAACCTGGAGCGTCCGGTCACGTTGAGCACTCGACTCGGTGGCCACCTGGTGCAAGGCCACGTCGATGGGGTGGGAGTCATCACCGCGCGTGAACCAAGTGAGAACTGGGAGGTTGTGACGATTCAACTCCCGGCGGATCTTGCTCGCTACGTCGTCGAAAAGGGGTCCATTACTGTCGATGGTGTCTCGCTCACGGTTGTTGCTGTAGGAGACAACCGTGGCGCATCGACAGATACCTGGTTTTCGATCTCCTTGATTCCCACGACACTCGATCTCACGACGCTTGGTCTGAAGCAACCCGGAGACCTCGTCAACCTCGAAGTGGATGTTCTGGCCAAGTATGTTGAAAGATTGATGACCCCCTCGGAGAACGGATGACACACCTCATGGACATTCCCCCCTCCTCCGACGGCGTCTATGGAGATATCAGCATGGACTCCATCGAGGCTGCCATCGACGCGATGGCAGCGGGCAAACCGGTTGTGGTGGTGGATGATCCGGGACGCGAGAACGAGGGTGATCTGATTTTCGCGGCGCAGTTGGCCACACCCGAAGTAACTGGATTCATGATTCGTTACACATCTGGCTACATCTGTGTGGGCATGACCGGTACACATCTGGATCGACTTGGCCTGCCACCCATGACCGCCGTCAACGAGGACGCCAAAGGCACTGCCTATGCCGTTTCCGTCGATGCCCGGGATGTCGAAGCCACAGGCATCAGTGCGAAAGATCGGGCCCACACCATCAGGCGGCTTGCCTCGCCGGAGACCCAGCCCTATGACCTGACCCGCCCCGGGCACGTGATGCCCCTCCGCGCCGTTGATGGCGGCGTGTTGCGTAGGGCCGGGCATACCGAAGCGTCGGTCGACTTGGCCCACATGGCCGGTCTCGTGGCGGCTGGGGCGCTGTGTGAATTGGTGAATGACGATGGCTCCATGATGCGTGCTCCAGAATGTCGAGCCTTCGCCAACGAACACGACTTGGTCATGATTTCGATCAGGGATCTCATCGCGTTTCGCGCTCGTCGCGAACGCCTTGTCGAGCGTGTGGCCGCAGCTCGAATGCCAACAGAGTTTGGTGACTTCATTGCCTACGGGTACCGCAATATCCTCGACGGGGTCGATCACATCGCGTTGGTTTGTGGGGAGATCGGTTCGGGTCAGGATGTCTTGACCCGGGTTCATTCTGAGTGTCTTACCGGCGATGTGTTGTCCTCGCTTCGCTGTGACTGCGGCCCACAACTTGACGCTGCGATGGGGGCCGTTGGCTTAGAAGGGCGAGGAGTTGTCCTCTACCTGCGCGGCCATGAGGGCCGCGGTATAGGCCTGCTACACAAACTTCAGGCCTATCAACTGCAAGACGCCGGGCGAGACACGGTCGATGCGAATCTGGAACTTGGGCTGCCCATGGATGCCCGCGATTACGGCATCGGTGCCCAGATCCTTGCCGATTTAGGTGTTCGGTCAATGCGACTACTGTCGAATAATCCTGCTAAACGTGCCGGGCTTGAGGGCTATGGGCTGTCGATTAGCGAACGCGTACCTCTGGTCATTGAGCCCAATGAACACAATCGGCACTATCTGGAGACAAAGGCTCAGCGGATGGGTCACGACATGCAGACCGAACGGCCACAGTCATGAGTGGGGCAGGTGCGCCGGCCACGGGTGGTCTCGCGGCGCCCGGCATGAATGTTGCGATCGTGGCCGCTTCGTGGCACGAGGTCGTTATGGACGGTTTGCTCGCGGGCGCTCTGGCTGCATGCGCAGATGCTGGCGTCACCACCACGGTCGTGCGAGTTCCAGGAGCGTTCGAACTTCCAGTGGCGGCGGCCCGATGCGCGCGGTCGGGGT
>JAFMCH010000014.1 GCA_017857875.1 Actinomycetota bacterium
CCTAACCTATTCTGACCGCCCGTAGGATTGTCAAATCGATGGACCAGAACTGGGCTATGTTGCCCCCGTGACCGCCGCCTTGATTGTCGTCGACGTCCAGGTGGGATTCGACGATCCGGCCTGGGGGCCTCGAGACAACCCGCACGCGGAGGCAAATATCGCCCGCCTCATCGCTGCCTGGCGAAGTACGGATCGGCCGCTCATCCTGGTCCGCCATGACTCGGTTACGCCGGGATCACCTCTATTGGGTGGCACTCCGGGCAATGCACTTCGAGACTTCGTCAACGGCCCGCGGGATCTATTCGTGACGAAGTCGGTCAACTCCGCCTTCTACGGTGATCCAGACCTCCACCAATGGCTGCAGGGACGTGACATCGGTGAATTGGTCATCTGCGGTGTGACGACGAATCACTGCGTGGAGACCACGGCGAGGATGGCGGCAAACCTCGGATACAAGGTCTGGTTCGTGTTAGACGCGACACACACCTTTGACCGGCTCGGTCCAGACGGGCGCGTGGTGCCCGCCGCAGAACTCGCTCGAGCAACAGCGGCGAGTCTGCACGGCGAGTTTGCCACGGTGATATCAACATCGGCCCTACTCGAGCAGTTCGCGCCATAGCGGAAGCAATGCAGACAGATCACTTCGCTCTCCGCTGGCTTGCAGCGCACCGGAGTTGATGCCGCTGGCCCAGTCCAGTTCCCCGGTGACCAGCAGTATCCAGGTGCGGGCGTCGCATTCGACCAGGGCCGGTGGCGTACCGCGTCGATGCTTGATGCCCGCAACAACCTGAATGGCAGCGTAGGGCGGAATGCGCACCTCTACGCTGTGCCCGGGGGCAATGCTCGACAGCTGGGCTAAGGCTTCTTTAACCGCTGCTTTCTCGGAAGCACGGTCAGGTTTTTCATTGCGTCCGTAGTGGTCTAGGCACGCTCGGATTACCGACGGTGCAGTACTCACGGACGCCCCATCAACGCATGACCTGCGTGGTGATGAACCCCAAGACCTCAGAGAGTGCCTGTTCCCAGCCCAAATCAAGCATCACGTCGTGACCGATGGGTGATCCGTCGGCGCGAGTAAGCCATGCGGGTTCAACTCCGTAGGCGGCAGCCGTGCGCTCCACGTCTTGGACGCGGACGAGGGCATCGGCCTTTGTGCCCGCGACCATGACGGGACAGCGCACCGGCCCAATCCTTCGACGTTTCAACAATTGGTATTGCACGAGCGGCGACTCGCGACCCAGGCGGCTGAGATAGCGCGAGCTCGTGGATTCATCGAGCCCCGGAAAGAGCTGCCCGGCAGTCATGGGCAGGGTGCGACCGACCACTGCGGCGCCGATGGCAGCCGGGTGATGTTTTCCGATGCTCCTCAGGCTGCCTGCGGCCCCGTGTAGCGGCGATGGTGTGAGCAGGACCAGTCCGCGGGGGGAGTATCGATCAGCAACCAATTGGGCGATGAGCGCGCCCATGGAGTGCCCGATGATCACCGGCGGTTGCGGAAGTTCGGTGATGGTCTGCATCACATCGTGTACGTAGTCACGCAGCACGGTTCGGCCTAGTTGGCGCCCGCCCCCGGAGCCCCCGTGTCCGCGCAGTGACACCGCGTAGGAGGCGAAGCCCTTGGCGGCAGCAGCGGGCAGCCAGTTCTGCTCGAAGCACCACGCACCATGGGCGAGGCCGTGAATGAAGAGCAGTGGGGGGGTGCGCTGCGCGCGTGGCTCATCAGTCCAGCCGGCTGGAATATTCGACACGACCTCGCGGTAGACACCGCTTGGCGGTACAGACCAATCCCACATGCGCATCACCGTGGTGGGTTTGCGCAGCGATGAGCTCATGCGGGCACACCCTCCAAGGATGCGAGGTCGGCTTCCAGGGCGTGCAGGTATTCCTGGTGGGCGATTTCGTAGTAGTGCCGCGTGGACTCCTTGTAATCCGCGCCACCGGTGAACCGAACGTTCGTCTCAGCGATGATCTGGTCGTAAAACATGCGGGCTCGGGTGGGGTCCTGACGCATGAGTTCGGCGTAGGTGGCGATAAGGGCACCTTGCCAGTGAGCGATTGTCCACTGACCGCTGTCGGGTTGAATCAACCCGGATACGACGAGGTTGTCGAAGTGTGGTGTGAAGATCTGTCGGGCTAACACCGGATGATCACCATCGGGATTGAGCCAGGCGTCGTCGAGGAACGGAAAATGCGCGAGGTATCCCGTGGCGAAAATAACCAGGTCTACCTCCGCACGTGATCCATCGGTGAAGACGACCGCGTCATCATCGAAGTGATCAATATCTGGCTTGGGAACGATTGCGCCGTGCCCGACGTAATACACCAGTTGCTGGTTGACGATCGGGTGGGTTTCAAAAAATTCGTGATCGGGTTTCGGTAGTCCGAATCGAGTGAAGTCGCCCACTGTTAATCGCAATGTTGCCTTGAACATGATGCGCCGCAGGGCTAATGGAAGCTTCATGGCAAGAAGTAGATCGGCTGTTTGATCGCTGGGCCGGCCGAATGCATACTTGGGGTTGTAGTAATAGCCGCGACGAGTGGAATGCAGCGTTGACCGAGCGTTTTGAGCGCTCTCGACGGCAATGTCGCAACCAGTGTTTCCGGCGCCCACGACCAGCACGCGCTTTCCGCGCAGCACGTCGGCACCCTTGTACTGGGCGGAGTGCCTAATCTCGCCACTGAACGCCTCTTGTCCGGGGTACTGCGGTGTCTTTGGCCACCAGTTGTGTCCATTAGCCACGACGACACCGGCAAAACGAGAGGTGGTCTCCTCCCCGGTGATGCGATCGCAAACGGTGACGTCCCAGCCGTCATTGGCGTTCACCCCGACGGGTATGCACTTGATGACCTCGGTGTTGAAGGACATGTGGTCAGACAATCCGAAGTGGCGGGCGTAGGAGGAGAAGTACTCGTGCACCTGCCAGTGCGAGGGATAGTCGGGGTAACTATCGGGCATCGGAAAGTCAGGAAACTGGGTGAAGGGCTTTGTCGAAATCAGGTGCGTCGACTCATACACCCGGGAGTTCTCAGCGTGATAGTTCCAATTTCCGCCTAGGTCGGCATCTCGCTCGAAGCCATGAGCTTCGACACCGTGCTCGAGTAGATTCTTCAGGGCAGACAACCCGTGTGGGCCTGCACCAATAACCGCCCAGGGCAACGTTGTATCCATCATGAACTGAGCATGGCCACTACGAGCCGGTTGCGCAACCGTAGGCCTAAAGTGCGGTGGAGTGCGCTTCCTGGTCTTGTGTCACGACCAGAAGTGTGCCGTCATTGAGGCCCTTGGATAAATCTCCAAATGACTCAGGGAGGGATTCAAATCCTTCCCGAAGGTCTTCTCGGTGTTTGATCTTGCCCGCGCTGAGCCATTCCCACAGTTGATCGGTCGCGGTGGGGATCTCAGCCTCGAAGTCGCCGAGGAGGAAGCCTTGCATCCGGACGCTGCCATAGACGAGGCGCATCATGTTGCGAGGGCCGGAGATCGGCTCGCTGTTGTCATACCCGGCGATCTGGCCGCAGAGAACGATGACGCCGTTTTTCGCAATGTTTTCGACCGCGGCCTGCAGAATTTCGCCCCCGACGTTGTCGAAGAAGACATTGATGCCAGCAGGTGCCAATGCGCGAATCTCTTGTTCCACGTTTGTGTCGCGATAGTTTATCGCTGCATCGAATCCAAGGTCCTGGGTCAAGTAATTGCACTTGTCAGTCGACCCCGCGATGCCGATGACTCGGCAACCCATGATCTTGCCGATTTGACCGGCCACCGATCCCGTTGATCCGGCCGCACCCGAGACGACCAGAACGTCGCCTGGTTCGGGTCTGCCGATCTTGGTCATGCCCATGTAGGCCGTGAGCGCGTTCATCCCCAGCGGCCCCATCGCCTGCACGAGAGAGACATCCGGTCGGACCGGGCGCACGGGCATCACGTTTGCATCGACGATGGCGTAGTCCTGCCATGATCCGATGGTGGTTACCCGATCACCCGGAGTAAATCGTGGATCCTTGCTGGCGACCACGGTGCCGGCGCATGTGGCCAGCATGGGGGCACCTAAGGGAACCGACGGGTAGTAGTTGTTTCCCGGCTCGTCCATCCAATTGCGCATCGTGGGTGCATGCAAAAAGACTGAAGTGCGCACCAGAATCTGGCCATCTGCAAGCGCTGAGGCATCGGGAATATCGCCCTCGTGGAATTCCATGTCTGAAACTTTGGCGGCCCCCACTGGACGGCGCACGAGTCGCCACTGTCGGTTTACTGAATCCACGAACCACTCCTGATCTCAATGTGACCGGTAAAAAACTGGCAGATGTGTCGTCAAGTCCGCAGTGCTGCGGCTAAGCGATCTAGTTGGGAATCTTCCACGCCGCGAGACATGGCCCAGTTTCGTGCTCCGCCGTGCGTGCGGTCGAGCCAATCGAGGAAGGAACTCATCGCGTGCTCGTGAACCTCGTAAAACTCGTTGTTGACCTTGCCCATGTGGGCCAAGTACCGCGGCGATCGGCGCAGCATGTCGTTTACTCGATCGTTATTTTGTCCCGACGCCAGGTAGTCAGCCATCACGGCCTCACGTGTGACGCCAGCGATTTCAAGAGTGATCGCAATAACGAGTCCGGTACGGTCCTTGCCCGCTGCGCAATGGACGAGCGTTGGTCCGTCCAATAGCTGCGGTAAGAATGCGAAGACACGACCCAGCCCGCCTGAGGGCACATTGGCGAAGCTTTGGTAGACGTAGGACGTGAGTTGTCCCGATGGCCAATCAGGATCAAACTCCAAATCCAAGGGCGCGGGATCAAGGGGAATGTTCAGGTAGGTGATTGCTTTCGCGTCAACGGGCCCGCGCCCCTCTGTGATCGATTCGCGAGCGGATCGAAGATCCATGATAGATGCGATCTGGTATTGCTCAGTCAGACGCTCAACGTCATGTGACGTCGCCTCCTGAAGGGATTCGCTACGAAAGAGAACGCCCCTTCTTGTGAATCCGCCATCGCGTAGGGGCAGGCCTCCTACGTCGCGCAGATTCACTAACCCCTGCGCGTTAGGTGGATTAGTGTTGATGGTTGTCAGATCGGGCATGCAACAGTTTCGAGTTGCAGCATTGCGAGCACTCGGCCGAATCCGATGTATTGCGTCGTCATCATGGACAGTTCGACGAAGCCCTCGTCTCCGAATGCATCACGCCAACGTCGAACGTCTTCGTCGGTAATAGAGTGATGATCCAGCGCCATTCGTTCAGCGAAGTCCAGTGCAATACGCTCTTGCTCGGACAAGGTGGCGAGGCCATCGCTGTTGTTCTCAAGGGCTCCTAGCGCTTCAGTTTCCGCCACTGTATCCGGTGCCAAGCGGGCTGCTGCACATGTCCGACAACCATTGAGTGTGGCGATGTGGAGACGAACCAGTTCCTTCATTCGCGGGGTAATGACACCCTTTTCGCTGTGCCACGGGTAGTAAAAGGCCAGATATTCCTCCAACAGCCGCGGTTGCGTGGAAAACGCACGCGCGACATGCTGCGTCGCCCAATCGTCCTCGCTCGCTCCGTTGTGGAGTTCCTGCAGGAACGGATCAAGTTCGTGAACTTCAGGTAGCGGAAGGCGTGACATGTTTACTCCTATGGAAGGCGGTCGAATTAGCGAGATTGATGAGTAAGTGCGCGAGTTTCGCTGTCGAGAAGTGAGTAGTCGTCGATCCGAGCGAAGTAGTACGGAAGGAAATCCGCGCTTGGAATCGTTGCGGCGCTGTGACTGGTCGCGAGCAGATCGCCTTCTTGCCAGACCGCTCCACGAATGTCAGTGATCGGAATCGTGTCGAGTGGATCATGTCCGTTGCCTTTGAGCGCAATGCCCCCCGGTCCGGCCATGGTCGCCGATAGTCGCACATCAAAGTCAGCAATCGTGATGACCGCATCGTGTTCTAAGCCGTTGCCGTCAGAAGAGGGCGTGGCCTTGATGTTGAAGTTGACGCCGGTGGCCTCCAGCGGTCCGGTGTCTTCGACGAGCTCTGCTTCGAGGTGAATGATTCGCTCTCCACGGCGCTCGACCCAACCGCTTGCGACTCCGTTGGCCCGCCTTAACTGAACGGATGCTTGCTTCTTGGGCTCCCCGAAGACCTCGCGGCCATAGATGATGGCGGCATCGGTGTCCATATACATGGCTAGGATGTACTCACCTTGCACATCTCCTAGACGTGCGGGGACGTAGATCCCGGCCCCGGAGAAGTCTTCGACGCAATTGCTCTGCCAGCGGCCGATCATGATCCGAACGGAGTCGCCATCGGCAACGAGTGGTGCGGGAATGACGTGCTGCAGCCACGCCGGGTCTGTTCCCACGGTGACGGACAACATTTCGCAGTTGACGAATCGTGGCTTGGCTATCACGGCGCTGATGGCGGCAACCTGGTCTGCCGATGCGACAAATGAGTCCATGTGTCCCCCTCGGGGCTAGGAGTTGAGTCGAATTGGCCCGGTTGAGCCGCACTCTCGTCACTTGATTCATCGGACGATATGCCCGCGTGGCGGCCCGGTCAATCAAAATACGCGGATTTCTTAGGAGGAATCCCACCGGTGCATCGGAAAATTTGGAATCAACTCCCGAAATAGATCCGATGAATGTGGTCGAATGACCCCATGACTGACCCCATGACGTCACAGCTGGAGCTGCGGTCGCAACCATTGTTTGTCTTGACGGCCCAACTCGGCGCGCCTCAGGTGCATGAGCCGACGCCGTCGGGCACCCGCAAGGTCGTTCCCGTGTTGGGGGGCAGTTTCGTGGGGCAGAGACTTCATGGACAGATAGATCCGGCCGGGGGTCATGATTGGGCTCTCGTGCGAGCGGACGGCTCGTTGGTCTTGGATGTTCGACTAGTTCTCACCACTCATGATGGCGAGAGAATCCTCATGACGTATTCGGGGATTCGAACCGGTCCACCGGAGGCGCTTGCGCGCCTCGCGGCCGGGGAACCTGTGGATCCCGATGAGATCTACTTTCGCATTGCTCCGCGATTTGAGACCGGTTCCACGAAGTATTCGTGGCTAAACGGAATCCTCGCTGTAGGTGTCGGGGAAAGATTAGCGGCTGGACCGCGCTACACGATTTTCGAAATTTTATAGTTGGTTCGTATAACGGGCCTGAGCCTTCGCGCTCTGTAGGGCGAGCAGATCTTCGGCAATATGTGTCCACAGGCGATCGTCGGTTTCATAGGGCGTATAGAAACTCAAACGATCCACCAATCCGGCAAACCGTTCGTGAATCTGGCTCGCAACAGCGTCAGGCTCAGCGACAACGGCAAATGCATCCAGCATTTGGTCGCTGATCACGGCGCTGAGATCAGCCGGAGTGTGCCCGCCCTGACGCATCATTCGTGACAGTTCCTCAGCGGTCTCACCCCAGCCGTGTGCATCCATCACCGGTCGGTATGCGGGAGTGCTTCCGTAGAACGCGATTTGCTCGCGTACTGATTGGGCCGCCCGGGCAAATTCTGATTCCGTTCGCCCGGTGACCACGAAGGCCATCGTTGAAATGGCAACGTCGCCTCGCGACCGCCCTGATTGATCCAGGCCCTGCTGCAGCGCCGGGAGTGTGTGCTCAGCGATATAGGTCGCAGTTGTGAAGCCGTGCAAAATTACGCCGTCAGCGACTTCGCCCGCGAGAGTAGTCATGGTGGGTCCCACGGCCGCCAGGTAGATCGGGGGGTCTGGATACTCGAGAGCGGGGGGTGAAAAAAAATCGGGCATGAGTGTGTGACGGTAGAAATCGCCTTGGAAATTGAGTCTCTCCCCGGTTCCCCATGAGTTCCAGATACAGCGGAGCGCGGCGATGTATTCGCGCATTCGCTCAGTGGGAGCACTCCAAGGCATGGAAAAACGGCGCTCAATATGGGCTTTCACTTGGCTGCCGACACCGAGAATAAATCGACCTTCACTGATGCGCTGCAGATCATATGCCGTGTGAGCCATCGTCATGGGTGACCGAGACAGGGCCACCGCAATAGACGTGCCGATTGATAAGCGCTCCGTGTGCTCTGCTGCGAATCCCATGGTCAAAAACGGATCGTGGCGTGCTTCAGAGACCCACAGCCCATCCCATGGTCCCGCCTCACAGGCGACCGCCATCATCGCTGTTTGCATGACCGACAACGTCTCGCCTGGAGAGATGACTCGGTCAACGAGTAGTCGATTCACAGCAGTTCCAAAATCGTGGCGTTTGCCATTCCTCCGCCCTCGCACATGCTCTGCAATCCGTAGCGGATGTCATTGCGTTTCATGTGGTGAACCAGCGTGCTCATCAAGCGGGCGCCGGAGGCTCCCAGCGGATGTCCGAGTGCGATGGCCCCGCCGAGAGGGTTCGTGATGTCGTGCGAGGCACTCGTATCGGCTAGCCAGGCGCCAAGTACGGAGGCGAACGCTTCATTGATTTCGAAGGCGCCGACGTCTGCCAGGTCGAGACCGGACTTCGCGAGAACCTTTTCGGTAGCGGGAATCGGGCCGGTCAGCATGATTACCGGATCAACTCCGGCAACCGCGAAGGAGTGAAAACGGGCGATGGGAGTGAGCCCGAGTTCTGCAGCTTTGGCGGAGGTCATGATCAACATGGCAGCGGATCCGTCGGAAATCTGCGAAGCGTTGCCGGCCGTAACCACGCCATCATCAAGAAATGGCGTTTTGAGTCCCGCGAGTCCCTCAACCGTCGTCGTATCTCGGATGCCTTGATCGACGCTAATCAGTCCCGCCTCGGTGTCGATCGGCAGAATCTCTGCATTGAACAGCCCATCGCGCGTTGCCCGTGCTGCCCGCTGGTGTGAGTTAGCCGCCAATTCGTCCAGATATGCCCGTGACAGATTCCATCGCTGAGCGATCATCTCGGCGCTGATTCCCTGGTTGACCAGACGACCCTCGTAGCGTTGCTTCATCATGGGCCCAAACGGACCATCGCCGCCCTCAGTGTTGGAGAACATCGGCACGCGCGACATTGATTCGACGCCGCCGGCGATCGCTACGTCGTATTGGCCGGAGATGACTCCAGCCGCAGCAAAGTGAGCCGCCTGTTGACTAGATCCGCATTGCCGGTCAACGGTAGTTCCGACAACGCTTTCGGGAAAACCTGCGGCAAGGGCGGCATTGCGGCCGACGTTGAATGATTGTTCGCCCACCTGCGACACACAGCCCCACACGACATCGTCAACCACAACCGGGTCAATGCCCGTGCGCTCGACGAGACCACGGAGCACGTGCGCTGACAGGTCTACCGGGTGGATACCCGACAGCTGACCTTTTATCGGCTTTCCCACACCCACCGGAGTCCGAATAGCTTCGACAATTACTGCGTCACGATTGGTCATCTTGCTCTCCTCATGTGTGGACGTGCGACTTAATGATGGGTTGGGCGTGGAATGCGAATGAGTACCTTGCCCAGATGCTGACCGGCTAGTTGTGCTTTCAGGGCCGAGGGAGCCTGGTCAAGGCCGTCGACGATGTGTTCGTGCAGAGTGAGCTCGCCGGCCTGATGCCATTCGGTGAGCTCGGCTAGTGCTTGCTCCTCTGACTCGCCGTATCGCGACTGCAGGAAACCCCTGATCGTGAGTGAGCGATCAAGAATGATGCGCTCGTGGCGTGGCCCACCGCCGGGCGTTCGACTGTCAAGGGCGATCGTTCCGCAGATCACGACTCGCCCATCGACTGCCATCTGCGTCATCACCAAGTCGTGAACGGGCCCACCTGTGTTATCGAAAAAGACGTCAACGCCGTGGGGGGCTAGTAACCGCAGTTGCTCATCCAAGTCCGGACTGTCGCGGATGAGGGAGTGGGGAAGCCCGTAGGCGGACGCGCAAAGTTCGGCTTTTTCGGCGCTGCCGACGATGCCGATGACGTGTGCCCCCGTTCGTGCGGCGATCTGCGCGGCAATACTGCCCACGGCGCCGGCTGCCGATGTCACCACAACGGTGTCGGTACGTGTAACTCCCGCGATAGTGACCATGCCGACATAGGCTGAAAGCCCGATATGGCCAAGTATGCCAAGGGCAAGGGACGCCGGGTCGAGGTCTTGCGGTAGCACTCGGCGAATGTCAGTCGTATCGCTGACGTGCTGTTCCCGCAGACCAAATGGCCCAAGAACTAGTTCACCTGGCGGCAGTGTGTCGTTCCTGCTCTCGATAACCCGACCGACGCCATAGGCGCGCATGACTGATCCGGGCACGATGGGCTTGCCTCGCCCGGGATTCGCAGCCGCCCATGTGCGCATTGCCGGGTCGATCGAAATCCACTCCAGTGCGATTCGCACTTGACCGTCTGACAAATCCTGGTGCGCGGCCTGTTGGATGCGGAAGTCGTCAGGTTCGGGAAGCAGGTCTGGGTGGCGCAGCAGGACCACTTCAGCGAACGTGGAATGTTCCGCGCGTGATGCCTCGATCGTCGGAGACTTGCTCACATTGATAGCCCACCGTCCACGGGGAGCACAGCACCGGTGATGTAACCGGCTTCGCGTGAGGCGAGAAATCCAATAGCCGCTGCCATTTCTGACGGATGCGCGAAGCGACCCATCGGAATGCCAGCAGCAATTTCGGCTAGCTTGTCCGGAGGAATTGAGGAGACCATGCGAGTCTCCGCATTTGGTGAAATCGCGTTCACCGTGACGCCAAAACGAGCCAACTCTTTGGCTGCTGTTTTCGTGAATCCGATAATTCCGGCCTTCGCTGTCGCGTAGTTGGCTTGTCCGGTATTGCCATGCAAACCGGTGTAGGACGTGACGTTAATGACGCGACCAAATTCCTGCTGGCGAAAGTGGGGAACACAAGCGCGGGTCAGCCTGAACGTGCCACCGGCATGGACGCCGAGGACAGCGTCCCAATCCTCATCGGAAATCTTCCACAAGACTTTGTCGCGGAGGATTCCGGCGTTGTTCACCAGGATGTCTACCCGACCGGTGGTTCCCATCACATCCGCAATGGCTTTGTCGACCGATTCGGTATTGCTGACATCCGCCGCGATGCCCTTCGCCCCGACTTGGTCGGAGGCAACATCGAGTTCGTTTTCGTCGAAATCGATCAGGACGGTGTCGGCTCCAGCCTCCACAAAAAAGCGCCCAATTTCCAGGCCGATGCCGCGGGCTGCCCCGGTGATGACCGCCGTTTGTCCGCTGAAGTCGTACGTGAGATTGCCCATTTGGCCCTCCTAGGTTGGTCGATTCAGAGGCCGAGATCGCGGCCGATGATTTCCTTCATGATTTCGTTGGTGCCACCCCAG
Organism: Actinomycetota bacterium; assembly: GCA_017857875.1. Taxonomy (GTDB): domain Bacteria; phylum Actinomycetota; class Actinomycetes; order S36-B12; family S36-B12; genus M55B157. The sequence goes on from JAFMCH010000014.1 coordinate 11,229, forward strand.
ATGCGGGTGACGCGCGCGTCAAGCCACGCGCGTGCAACGCGATATTCCTTCATATATCCGTAGCCGCCGAACAGTTGAACGCATGCATCGACGACTTCGTTTTGGATGTCCGCGGTCCAGTACTTGGCCTTTGCTGCATCGACAGCGGTGAGCTCTGCACGTGCATGTGCATCGACGCACGCATCAACATAGGCCTGGGTGACGTCGATTTTCGTGACGAGCTCGGCGAGGAGAAATTTATTGTGCTGAAAGGACCCGATGGTCTGACCGAACGCTTCGCGGGTGCGCGCATAGTCGAGTGTTTCGTCGAGTATTGATCGGGCCTGGGCCAGATTGCCGACGGCCGCCCCAATCCTCTCTTGCGGTAGTTGCTCCATCATCTGGATGAATCCGCGATCGACCTCGCCGATCACATGCTCGTCGGTGAGCACGACATCGTTGAAGAATAATTCCGACGTGTTGGCCTCTGGCTGGCCGACTTTGTCCAGTTTGCGACCCCGCTCAAATCCAGGAGTCCCAGACTCGACGGCGAACAAGGTGATGCCTTTCGCCCTCTTCTCCGGTGACGTCCGGGCGGCGACGATAACCAGGTCAGCAGTAAAACCGTTGGTAATGAACGTTTTTGAGCCATTCAGAATCCACGTATCGTCGCGTCGGACGGCGCTTGTGCGCAAGGCTGCGAGATCAGATCCACCGGATGGTTCGGTCATCGCAATGGTCATTACGAGATCGCCAGTAGCTGCGCGGGGGAGCCAGCGTGCTTGCTGTTCGGGGGTGCCGTAAATGGTCAAGTAAGGAACGGCTACGTCGAAATGCATTTGGAAGCACGAATGAAATGCCATGCTTGCAGCCCCGAGTTCTTCTTGCAGCACGGCATTGAATCGGTAGTCATCAGGTGCCGTGCCGCCAAAACTTTCTGGGATTTCAAGCCCGAGAAGATCAGCCTTACCCGCCGCGTGCCACGCAGAACGAGGGATTTCCCGCGCTGCGACGAACTCCTCATAACCGGGGAGCAGGGTCCGCTCGACGAACGCCCTGGCAGTTTGCCGAAAATCTTCATGGTCGGCTGAGTAAAGAGTGCGTAGCATGGAAACTCCCTGCCGAAGTGGTGGTCAGAGCAATACGCCGTGATCGAATTGGTGGTTCTATTGATTTTTAGAAGGCGCACGGCGATACTAACAAGCGTTAGTTTTAAAGTCACTACTGTGCGCCAAGGAGGCGGCAATGGAATTTGCCTATGACTCGACCGTGACTGACCTGCAGTCAACGGCGCAGGAATTTCTTGTCGACCACGTGTTGCCTGCTGAACCCATCTACGCGGCTCAGCGTCGCGAGATCGGCGCCTGGGACACACCTGCGGTTATTGACGAACTCAAAATTGAGGCCAGGCGAAGAGGATTGTGGAATCTTTTCTTGCCCGGCGATAGGGGTGCGGGCCTCACGAACCTCCAGTACGCACCGATCGCCGAGATCTCTGGTAGAAGCCCTTGGATCATGCCCGAAGCAATGAACTGCTCGGCCCCAGACACGGGGAACATGGAGATCTTGCACCACTTTGCCACCCCTGAGGTTCGTGAAAAGTGGCTTCCAGCCTTGCTTGAAGGCGAAATCCGCTCGGTGTACTCAATGACCGAGCCCGCGGTAGCGAGTTCGGATGCCAACAACATTGCGACTCGGATCACGCAGGAGAACGGCGGGTTTCGAATCCAGGGCCGCAAGTGGTGGTCGAGTGGCGCGATGAGTCCTGCCTGCAAGGTGGCGATCGTTATGGGTCTTTCGGATCCCGACGGCGACAAGCACCGCCGCCACAGCATGATCGTCGTTCCTCTTGACACCCCTGGTGTCAACATCATTCGGTCTACGAGCGTCTTCGGCTACACCGACGGTGGGCATGGAGGCCACGCAGAAATTGACTATGACGTCTGGGTTCCTCATGATCACCTGCTGGGCGAGCTTCACGGTGGCTTCGCTATCGCTCAAGCTCGGCTAGGCCCTGGTCGAATCCACCACGCTATGCGTCTGATCGGCATGGCCGAGCGAGCCTACGACCTGATGTGCGAGCGAGCACTCGTTCGCTTCCCCTTCGGAAAGTCCATTGCCGAGCAGGGAGTCTTTCAGGATTGGATCGCGGAGGCGCGAATCAAGATCGAAATGAATCGACTACTCGTTTTGAAAACTGCGTGGCTGATGGACACTGTCGGAAACCGCGGTGCTTCGGTTGAGATTTCTGCCATCAAGGTGTCGACGCCGGAGATGGCCACTTGGGTAATAGACCGGGCGATCGAAACATTTGGTGGGGCTGGCGTCAGCCAAGACACGCCTTTGGCTGAGTTGTACGCGACGGCACGGATGCTGCACATCGCCGATGGTCCAGACGAGGTGCACAAGATGGCTCTGGCTCGACGGGAACTTCGTCGGTACAAGACGTCCTGAAAACATCTTTGATGTGGCTGCTATGAAAGCTTCATGATGCCTGGCGCATCAACTGTTGACGCCATCCGGCGGGTCGGTCTTGAGATGTTTGCTCGTGATGGGTACGAGGCGACGACGATGCGGGCCATTGCCGGTGAAGTGGGAATCCAGGCCGGAAGCTTGTATAACCACTTCGCTTCCAAGGAAGAGATTCTCTGGGATCTGACACAGGGTGCGCTCATGGAATTGACGAGTCGAATTCGCGAGTCGATGGAGACCCTTGCCGTTGATGCTGATGCGCAGGCTCGGTTGTGTGCTTTCGTTGATGCGCATGTTCGCTTTCATGCCCTCAACAGTGACCAGGCAAGCATCGTCAACCGACAGATGGCGGGGCTGTCTGCGATGCACTACCGACAGGCGGTGTCACTTCGGGCGACGTTCGAAGCTCAGTTGGGTGAGATCTTGCAGGAGGGCAACGCATCTGGTGAATTCCATGTCATTGATTTTCGGATGTCTGTCATCGCGATTTTGCAGATGTGTATTTCAGTCTCAACCTGGTACCGCGCGGACGGAAAATTGAGCCCAAATGAGATCTGCGCCGTATATGTGCAACTGGCTCAGCGGATGGTTGGCCTTGACACGCGAGCGTCAATGACGCGTGTCCCAATGAAAAGTCTGCCGATGAAAGGAGTTTCTGAGCGATGAGTCACCACTCGCTGGATCTGGATCAATCGCTGGGGGCGGTTCTTTTCGACTGGGATGGGACTTTGGTCGACACTGGTGGAATCCTGCTGGATTGCTGGCAGGCGTCAACCGAGGAGGTGCTCGGCTATCGCTTTCCGGTTGAAGAGTCCGATCGCCGTCGGGTTCTGTCGATGCGGGCTGTCGATAGTTTTCCTACGATCACGAGCGGACCCGAGCAGGCAGCGCAACTCACTCGCGCATTCGATCGCATTTACGCACAATTAGCCCCCACGCACGTTCAGGTGCACTCGGGTGCTGCCGAACTCCTCGGAGATCTAAAGGACCGTGGAATTCGCACAGGGGTCGTGACTTCCAAGGCATCGGCGCGTTACGAGATTGACGCGCAGATCGCGGGTCTAGGCGCCCTGATGGACGTCGTGATTACCGGAGATGACGTGGTCAAGGGAAAACCTGATCCCGAGGGCATTCACCGCGCCCTGGCCCGCCTTGCGGTGACCTCAGCAGCGTCTGTCTATGTGGGCGATGGACCCGTTGATGCGAAGGCCGGCAAGGCAGCCGGTTTAGGTACGGTGCTGGTAGGTCATGGGTTGCATTCCCGCGAAGAGTTCCAAACGGTGGACCCTGACGTGATTGTGGATGATCTGCAGCAACTCGCGGCGATATTGCGCGCGATCCCGGCCTAAGACCTCCACGCTCAAGAAGGTACAAACATCCGACTAATTTTGCGAAACGAGATCGGGGTTGCTGTCTTTTCGTTAGTCTAATGTGTCATATTCCTCACCCAAACATCAGATCTTTAATCCCACAGGGAAAGGTGCCCACCGTGAGTGAGCAGGAGTTATCGCTGGATTTCTTGGCAGTCCACGGCCTTGCCGTACGCAAGGCTGCCGGCCCCGGTGCCGTCGCCGACTTGCTGAACGCAGACGAGACCGCAGTGGCCGCTATTTTCGACGCGGCCATGGCCGAGGGAAAGATAGCCGGAGCCAAGGGCATCTTCATGGTGGCACCGGCAGGGCAGGCCTGGCTGGCGGATCAGTACCCCGTTGTGTATGCCACCGCCCGCGAAGACGGAGAACTAACGGCTGCGTATGAGAGATTCGAGCGAGTGAACACGCAATTGTTGGCGTTGTTCACCGACTGGCAAACGATGCCCGCAGGAGGTCAGCGGGTACCGAATGACCATTCAGATCCTGACTACGACCGTGTGATTATTGACCGACTCGGCGACCTTCATGAGCGGGCCGAGCGAGTGGTCGGCAGCTGTAGCGCAGCTCAGCCACGACTTGGTCGTTATCTTGAGCGACTAGAGGCCGCTTACGACAAGGTCCTCGCGGGAGACACCGATTATGTCAGTGGCGTGCGTATCGACAGTTACCACACGGTGTGGTTTGAACTTCATGAAGACCTACTTCGCATGCTCGGTCGCCAGCGTCAGGAGTGAATCTGTGAGTCATCCCGAACAACGAATAATTGTTCTTGACGGCACCGACGTGCCAGACAGGGACATCATCGGGGGTAAGGCTTGGAGCATCGCTCGGATGACCAAGCTTGGGTTGCGGGTGCCGCCTGCATTCGTGATTCCAATTTCTGAATGCGCGCGCTATCACGAAAATTCGCGCACATTGGATGACGACCTGTGGAATCAGATCATGTCCGGCGTGACGTCGATCGAGCAGGCGACGGGTCGAGTAATGGGTGATCCTGAGGCACCGCTGCTTGTATCTGTGAGATCGGGTGCAGCAGTGAGCATGCCAGGAATGATGGATACCGTGCTCAATCTCGGCATTACCGATGAGGTCGAGTCGGGCCTAGCTGCTATTACGGCCGATGCGGGTTACGCACGAGACACTCATGCGCGGTTTTGCCACACATACGGAGACATTGTACTGAAAGCAGACTTGGATCCGTACGTGTGCGGGCCGAGCCCGCTGGAGGTTCGTGATCTCGTTGCCGCCGACGTAGGTCGTTCGATCCCTGAAAATCCTTACGATCAATTGCGGCAGGCTATTTGTGCTGTCTTCGACTCTTGGGAGTCGGCTCGTGCCAAGAGTTATCGCAGGCATTGGGGTATCTCCGACGTTGGCGGCACCGCGGTCACGATCCAGGCAATGGTTTTCGGGAACCTAGGTGATGAGTCGGGCACTGGGGTGTTGTTCACACGAAACCCATTGACAGGGGAATCGGTGCCCTATGGCGAGTGGCTGCCCGGGGGGCAGGGCGATGACGTCGTGGGGGGAACCCACGCGGTGAAGGATCTCACCGAGCTTGCCCGGACTATGCCGAACGTGCACTCGGAGTTACTTGAGTGGGCTGGGATTCTCGAGAATGAGCACGCAGATGTTCAAGACGTCGAGTTCACCGTTGAGAAGGGTGTGCTCTATTTGTTGCAGACCCGAGGTGCGAAGCGTTCGCCCGAAGCAGCCGTTCAGATAGCGATTGACTTGGTCCAGGAAGGGCTGATAACCGCCGAGATTGCTTTGAGTCGCGTCACGCCTGAGCAAATTCGTTCCGTACTCCTTCCTTACCTGGCTGAGCAAACGGTAGCCAATGTGACACCGATTGCTCTCGGCGAACCGGCATGCCCCGGGGTAGCTCAGGGGATCGGCGTAGTGGATCCCGACGAAGTGGAATCCCGTGCTGTTGCAGGCGAAAACCTGGTACTGGTGCGACCAACAACGAGCCCCAATGACGTGCACGGAATGATCGCTGCGGTGGCGGTGGTCACGGATCTGGGTGGATCGACTTCGCACGCGGCGGTCGTCACTCGAGCTCTGGGTCGCCCGAGCGTTGTTGGTGTGGGTGACGGGGTGGCCGAAGGCTTAGCGGGCAAGGAGCTGACGGTGGACGGAGGGAGCGGGCGCGTTTATGCGGGCTACCTTCCGTTGGAGTCAACCCGGATCGATGATCACCCTGCACTAGCACCACTAGCAGCCTGGGCTAGCGAACACTGTCCCGTGCAGGTAGTTCCCCACACGGAGGGGGAAGTTGTTGATCTGGATTCCGTTGCGCAGGTCCTCGACCCACAAACGGGGCGAGTGGACGCGCAGGCACTGATGGAGGCATTGAGTCAAGCGTCGGGTCCGGTTCGTTCATCTGTATTGGAATCCGCTGAAGGCGCGAGCGCGCTGTTGGAATCTGGCGTGACGGTGGTCGTCGCTGATCCTGCATTGCCACTGCAGTTGCGGCTGATTCAGTCGGATAGACCGTGACGTTGATCTCCCATGATCGACCTCGCGGACTGTTGGTTGATTGGGGCGGGGTGATGACACAACCACTGCGTGAATGCATAGCGGAATGGGCACGGTCGGAGAGCCTGAACCCGGAGGGCATCATGTCTTCGCTGACGGAGTTAGTCGTGGGCGGAGATAATCCACTGCAGGCGCTAGAGATTGGACAGTTATCACGGCCAGATGTGGCGCCTTGGCTGGCGGGCGTGTTTGCTTCACACGGACCCGAACCAGATCCGGACAATCTCTTTGAGCGCATGTTTGCACCGCTCCGCACGAACATTGAAATGCGCGATTTGCTCTGCGATGTGAAGTCACAGGGTTTACGTACAGGTCTGATCTCAAACTCTTGGGGCGACTCCTATGACCGGACGCTGTGGGATGAGGCATTCGATGCTGTTGTCATAAGCGGTGAGGTGGGGCTGCGTAAGCCGAGCATGGAAATCTTCGAGCTGGCTTTGTCTCTCATTGACTTGCCGGCCGAGGAAGTCGTGTACGTTGATGATGAGTACCCCAATGTCCTTGCGGCGGCCTCCTACGGACTCCGGGCCGTTCATTGCGATCCCAATGATCCATTACGTGTCCAAAGGGTCCGGGAAGCGGTCATTTAAAATGTCCAACCCCGTTGAATTTGATGTTGAGTCTCTGACTGTCGGATTCGCCAATTCAGATCTGTCACCGGTCGAGGTCGCCCAGGCTTGCCTTGACGCCATCAGCGAAATCAATCCGGCGCTCAATGCGTTCACCGATTTCGACGCGGATTCAGCGCTTGCTCAGGCGAAGTCGAGTGAACTTCGATGGCGACAGGGAACCGCCTTGGGGCGTCTGGATGGTATCCCCGTTGCGATCAAGGACACGATGGCCATGCGCGGCTGGCAAACGCGCAAAGGTTCCCTGCAAACGGTCGGTGCCGCAGAGGAAACGCAAGATGCACCAGCGGTGGCGCGGTTGCGGGAGGGAGGGGCGGTGTTTCTGGGTAAGACCACCACACCGGAATTTGGCTGGAAAGGTGTCGGTGATTCACCTCTCACCGGGATCACTCGCAACCCCTGGGATCAGCAGCGCACGACCGGAGGGTCATCTGCTGGTTCCGCAGCAGCGGTTGCGACCGGTATGGCAGTTTTGGCGACCGGAACCGATGGAGGTGGTTCAGTTCGTATGCCGGCGGCATTTTGTGGAATCTTTGGGCTGAAACCGACATTTTCCGTTATTCCCGTCTTTCCTCCGTCTACCGGCGGCACCTTGTCCCACGTTGGTCCGATGACTCGAACGGTGGCCGATGCCGCCGCGATGATGGAGGTAGTGGCTCGCGCGGATGCCCGCGAGATTTACCCGGTGCCTGAAGATGCAAGCCCTTGGGTGAGTGAGTTGGGCCGTGGAATAGATGGACTGCGCATTGCCTATTCTCCCGATTACGGCTACGCCGATGTGGATCCGCAGATAGCGGCTGCAGTGCAAGCCGCCACTTTGTTCATGCAAGACGCCGGTGCCACCGTGGAGTTGATCGACCCGCCCTTTGAAGATCCTCGTGAAGATTTCTGCACCATTTGGGACGCAATGTTGTCCATGGCGCTACTGGGGGTAGCGCCGGAAAAATTGGTGGATAGCGACCCCGGCCTCGTGGCAACCTTTGAACGCGGCAGCAAACTCACCGCGCAGGATTACCTGAATGCGGAAAAGGCACGGCTTCGAATGAGCAAGTCACTCGCTGAGTTATTTAGTTCATACGACCTGCTCATCTCGCCGCAGATGTCGACGGTTGCTCTTCCGGTTGGTCAAGATGTGTGGGACACAGATTTGCAAGATCATTGGACGCAGTGGACCCCCTTCACCTACCCGCATAACCTTTCGCGCTGCCCGGCGGCCAGTGTTCCGGTCGGACTCACAGACGATGGTTTGCCGATGGCAATGCAGATAGTGGGACGGCACTTTGATGATCGTCTTGTGCTGCGTGCGGCTGCTCGATACGAGGCAGATAATCCATTTCCGCGGTGGTCCAACTAAGTCGATCGCAAAACCATAACGAGCGGGGCCGCATGAAGCAGGCCCCGCTCGTTATGAATAGACCGTGCTACCAGCGGCGCAGTGCTGCGACATCGTCAGCGCGCAGTGTCGAACCTTTACCCTTCAGCTGGAACGAGTTTTCCTGCGTGGCCCGGTAAAGGGCATCAGCTTCGGGGGTTCCAGCGTTGTACTTCACCCACTGGTCGTCGTAGTTGACGAAGTTGCCAGCAATAGTGGAGGAAGTGAATCCGCGAGCAAGTGCATTCGCCTCATCCTGGGTGAGTTTGCCTCGCGTGGTTGTGTACTTGCCGGTCTTAGGTGGCAGTGCGCTGCTGCCACCGCGGATTGGGCCCACACTTGCGGTGTAGTTATCGTCGTTCAGCACGGAATTAGGGATCTTTGACCACATGTCCGAGCTTTGCCCTGACCACTTGCTCATGGTGTAAGGGCTCTCTTGCTGTGAGCTGAGTGAGATATAGCCGACGAGTTCAGCGATCGCGAAGTTGCCATACTCGTCATTGAACAATGGCCGCATCCGCTGGACACGCTCTTCCACGAGCATCCAGTCGTTGGTGTCGTAGACACCCGCGATGTGTGCAAGATCCTTCGGTACGGAGTAGTACACCAGTAGACCCGCATCAATCATCTGCTCGCGACTCCAGCCAGCCATCCGCTTCCACAACTCTGCAGTGACTCGCTGCATCTGGTCGCGCATGTGATCGAGGTAGTCCGCCATATCGCTGGCGTTCTCCATGTGAACCGGGATGTAGCCATTAGACAGATAGTCCGACGTGTATAGCCCGACTGCAACCATGTTGTCGTGGTCGTATGACGGTGTCGCCTCGAATGAACCCCAGTCATCGACGATATTGAAGTGAGTGTCCTTCATGATGACGGGAAGGGTGATGTTGTTGTGCTCGATCTCTGAAGCGACACCATCAAGCCAGGGGTAGTCACCCTCAGCGAGGTCGACAAAGTCGCGGACGAGCATCTCCTTGTCGCCGACCTTATAAGGCCCCGAATTGTGAATGCCCAGTCGGCACTCGCAATTCTTGAGGAAGGCGTACTGCGAGGCCGTTGCGAGGAACTTCACCACTGCGGTATGCAACTTGTCACCCGGCTTGCAGCCCAGAGCATCGGCCTCGAAAACCTGCAAGGTTCGCTCGGGTAGTAGTTGCGCACGGTTGTTCATATCGCTGTTGAGCGTGTAGCCGCTTTGTCGATGGTAGGAGCGATTTACCCGCTGCGCGAAATCGAGAACGTACTTGACATCTTCGATTCCGTCGGTGGGGTTGATCATGCCCATATCAAGAAGGAACTGACGACCGCCAAGGTAGAACTGCTGAATGATACCCAGCATGATCGCATTGGCCGACATAGAAACCTCACGAGCGCGCGCGCCCAGCTCTTCGGGGCTCATAACCGCTTCGATCTTCCGGAAGATCTCGGGATATCGGTACCAGGCGTTGTAGTAAGACAGTGCGATGTAGGGGTTTACCGGAAAGAGCTTGGACTCCTGAACGGTCCGGGTGGTGCATTGCCAGTAGAAGATGTCACTGGACTTTTGCAGGAACTGGTTAAGGTCTTGCAACTCTGCGGGTGTGATGTTCGCGGGCATTTTGTGTGCACAACCTCTCGTCAGGAGACCTTTGCGATGCGTGCGCGAAGTGAGTCATCTCGCTCAGCGTAGGCATCGGTAGCGGGCTTGGAGTATTCGACGACGATGCGATCGCCATCGGCCAGACCATCAAGTTCTGCGGCCATGAGGCAGGGGATGTCGTATTCGCGGGTCAAGATGCCCAGGTGCGAGCGGATCGTGCCACCCATGCAGACAACTCCGGCGAAGCCTTCCAGGATGGGGGCCGTCAGGGTGCCGCCAGAATCATCAATGACGGCGATGGTGCCCTCGGGTACCCCGTTCATGAGCATGTCCATCACCACCTCAACGGTGCCGACGAATCGTGCGGTTCCCTCGAGATCAGTTGCTTGGAAGACATTGTCTCCGGTGCCGACCACGAGGCGGCCATTCTCGTCGCTTACCTGGTTGCCCGAGTTACCCACGCCAGCAATCGGCTGATATTTCTCGGGTTCCTCTTCGATCGACACCTGGGCTGACATGGTGAAGCGGTAGCCCGTAGCGAGCAGATCGGCCTCGATCTTTTCAAAGTCGGCTCGAGTCAGCTCCAGTGCAGGATCTTGCACCGCTTCCTGCCAGGTCTTGCCCGATGCAGCAAAGCGTTCGGCAACGAGTTTGCGGATTGACGAATGATAAAACTCCAAAACCTCGCTCATGGCCGGCTTGCCCCACTTATCGGCGAGGATATTTGGCTCGCTCATGGCACCTCCTTAAGTCGCGTCGAGACATCTGATCACTCGACGTCGTCAGCGTCAGTTCACGTCCGATCGTGCTGAGTCAACCTAGCGGTTAGCGATCCTTGGCGGAAGGGATTCCGTGAGAAAAAAATGCGGGAAACGGAAATCCTTAAATCGGTTGCGCAGACTCGATCGACCCGTCAAGGTGGCAATTAACATCCGATGTCTAACGGCGTGGATTGGGCGGTAGCGCGGCGCTGATCACGAACTGGAGGAGGTACTGATGGGCAGCATGATGAGTGGTAAGACCGTCGTTCTGACGGGGGCGAGTTCGGGTATCGGTAAAGCGGCAATGGAACTCCTGTGCGCCGAGGGCGCCAACGTGGTGGCGTCTGCGCGAACCGCAGATCGCCTTCAGGCTGCCGTCGACGAGGTGGTGCAGGCGGGTGGTTCGGCGATCGCGGTTGCTGCGGACATGAGCAATGACGAGCAGGTCGGCCGCGTCATAGATGCGGCTAAGGCTGAGTTCGGTGGCTTGGATGTGCTGATCAATAACGCAGGGGTCGGTTACGGGTACCGCGATCAACGCCCGAACAGCATGCTTGCGCTCGTTGAGTCGCCCCTTGAGGATTGGCACCACGTGATGGGAATCAATCTCGATTCCGTCGTATTTGCCTCTCGCAGGGCGCTTCCGGTAATGATCGAGCAGCGCAGCGGATCAATCGTGAACGTTGCCAGCATCTTGGGCATGGTCGGGCACCACGATGCCCATGCCTATACGACGGCTAAAGGCGCAATCATCAACTTGACACGCTCCATGGCAAAGACCTACGGACCATTCAACGTTCGCAGCAACGTGTTGGCGCCCGGATACATCGATACCCCGATGATTGCTGACTACACCGAGTACCTGAACGCCGATGAGACGCGAGCGGGATGGGGCTGCCCAATGGAGCGCACCGGTACGCCACAGGAGATCGCAAATTCGATTCTGTATCTAAGTTCAGATATGTCGACGTACACCAATGGCTTGGTCATGGCCGTTGACGGCGGATTCACGGCCTGCTAACTCAATGTCGGATCCGCGGGTACACATCATTGCTGGTGGCAGTAAAGGCATCGGGTTAGAGACGGCATTGGCCGTATCAAATCCGGGAGACACGGTGGTGCTCGGATTTCATTCCGATGTCGAGTCAGCAAACAAGGCGGTTGATCGTTGTCGCGACGAGGGAGTGACGGCTCAACTCCTTCAGGTGGACATGGGTGCGGTTGGCGGCGCCGATGAGATCGTGCGTGCTGCTGTCGAAACCTCTCTTCCACTTGGTCACATCGTGCACAGTGTGGGCGAGGTGATCCGAGACGAACTGACGAACATGACCCAAGAGCAGTTCGCTCATGCACTTCAAGCCAACGGCACTTCACTATTAGACATGGTGCGATGTGCAATGCCGGCCCTGCTTCCGGGCAGCACGGTCTTGTATGTCACCAGCAGAGGCAGTCGATCTGTGTATCCGAAATATGGATCGCTCGGGCCCGCGAAGGCGCTTGCCGAGGCTCTCGTTCGGTATTTGGCCGTCGAACTGGCTCCCAAGGGCGTCCGCGTGAATGCGTTTGCACCAGGTGCGCAGGACACGACCGCGTTGCGTGCAGTGTTCGGTGACGCAACCCCGGATGTTCTCGCGGCAGCGCTGAAGAAGAATCCGCTGGGTCGACTGGTTGAACCGGACGACTATCGGCCCCTGGTTCGGTTCATCAGTTCACCGGACGCTTCAATGATTACCGGACAGGTCTTCTACGTTCACGGCGGTGCGGACCTGCTGTCTTGATCTCGGGACCTGACTATTCCCCGAGTTTGGCGACTGACAGATCGTAGTTTTCTGTGCTGACCCGAAAGTATGGAGTGTTCACTGATCGCATGAGTGACCTGATCTGCTCGATCTCGTCAGAACCCATCGGGAATTCCTGACGCACCGGACCAGCTGCCCTCATCGCTGCGAGGTCTGTCTCTGGCACGAGGAACCTAAGAATCAATTCGTCGTCGTTGGTGGTGTCGTAGGTGCGTCGAAGTTCGTCAATTGAGGGTTCTTCAGGTGGATTACTTGCCACTTCTTTCCACCTGGGTTGCTCCATCATCCGATCCATGATGGCCGCGTCAATCGGTGCAGGAGGAGTCCCGTAATAGCCGGCGGCATACATCAAGTTTTCGGTGGGTACTACTGAGTACCGATCCCCGGTCACGACGTTGAGGACGGCCTGGATTCCGACCAGTTGGCTCACCGGGGTCGCCATGATCGGATATCCAAGCTCACGTCGTACCCGTCCTGCCTCCTCGAATACCTCATCAAGTCGATGCGACATCTCATACTGGGCAAGCTGCGCCTTGAGCGTTCCAGTCATTCCCCCCGGTACCTGGTGGGAGATATTCGTCAGGTCGTATTCGGCCGCTTGATTGACCAGATAGCCCATAGCGTTACCCACTCGTTCCATATGATCTGCCACGGCAGGAAACAAGCTTGTGTCGAGCGAATGGGTGAAACCAAGGACTTCAGCGTTGCGCACCATGACCTCTGTTGATGGCACGGATGGCCCATTCGCCATTGGCCGGCTGGCAGTGTGAATAACGGACACGCCATGCTGGATTGCTTCGCAGTAGGCCAGTGTCGAGGTGCCCATCAGGTTATTGGAATGCATCTCGACAGGCTTGCCACCAGCCGCGGCGACAATCTTGGGCACTAACGTGCGGATGCGATCAGGGAGCAATACTCCAGCGGTGTCGTAAAACAAGATGGTGTCGACTCCATCGATCGCTGCCATGTTGGCAACCTGCTCTGCGAACAGTTCATCGGTGTGAATAGGGGACTGAGTGAAGAACACGGTCCCAGCGATCTCTGAGCCGAATTCTTTGGCTACGCGAGCAAGTCGATCAATGTGGTGGAAGTTGTAGAGGACGTCGTAGATCCAAAACGATCGGACACCATGACGATTGAGTTGACGCATCCAAGCATCCATCAGGTCAGGGGGAGTGATTCCCATGCTGACTGCGGCGTTGGAGCGCATCCCACCGCGGGTGGGAGTTCGCGTGATCTGCGCCTGGATGAGGTCTAAGCCGGCCCAAGGATCCTCACGGCAGAACTTGATGAGCACTTCCATAAACGAAGAAGCAGCCAGATCGATCCGGCTGAAGCCGGTGCGATCGAGAGTTCCGGCGACCGGCAGTGCATGAGCCGCTTGCATACGCATGCCCCATAGGCTCTGCTGGCCATCGCGCAGGGTCTCATCGAGGAAGTCCAGATGGGGCATAATCACTCCTTGTTGTGTGCGTGTGCAATGAGTTGTTCGCGCAGGGTCGTTTTCAGCACCTTGCCGGCCCCATTTCTGGGTAACTCGGTGATCAGGTGGTACTCCTTGGGGCGCTTGTAACGGGCCATCATTGACAGGCAGTGTTCGTCGAGGCTGCGTTCAAATCCGTGCGCGTCTTCATCCGGCTGGAGTACGACAAATGCGGCCAGTCGTTCGCCCCATTCCTCATCCGGGACGCCGATGACCGCAACATCCAGAACACCGGCATGCTGCCTGAGCGTTTGTTCCACCTCGCGCGGGTAAATGTTTGCGCCACCAGAGATGACTAGGTCTTTGCTGCGATCCAACAGGGTGAGCAAACCTGCATCGAATCGCCCTAGATCACCGGTGAACAGCCATCCATCGCGGAGGGTTTCCGCAGTTGCCTCTGGGTTGTCAAGGTAACCGGCCATGACCGTCGGGCCCTTGACGATGACTTCTCCAATTTCCCCGTCTTGGACTGTGTTTCCGTTGTCGTCAACGACGCGCACCTGAGTTCCGATGCGTGGCGCGCCCACGGATTCCAAAGCCGCACGATTGTTTGCGGCAGCAGCCGTGGCGATAGCACGGGGGCCCATCGCCGTAATCGTGCACGGGGACTCACCCTGCCCGTAGCCGTTCCATAGCCGCGCGCCGAAGGTTTCCATTCCGGCGATGAGGTCTTCGGCGAGGACGGGTGCCGCACCGACGAGAACCGTACCCATTCGTTCCACCGGTGCTGCCTTGATTTCCGGTGCGGAACAAAGGCGGCGAAGCATGATCGGAGGAACAAAGAACGTCATGTTGTCCCGAGTTCTCATAAGCGTTGCGACATGCGCTGGATCCGTACTCGACGGGACAATCTGCGCTGCTCCTTTAGCGATAAAGGGAAGAGCGAAAAGCCCTGAAGCGTGGCTTTGCAATGCGAGGTGAAGCAAACTTGACCGTTCATCAACCCATTCAACGTCGGCGCAGTAGGCAGTTGTCATGGCCCACAAATTTGCGTGGGTGAGCCGTGCACCCTTTGGCTTGCCTGTCGTGCCAGAGGTGAAGAAGATCCAGGCATCGTCCTCGGGGCGGCGGTCAACGATGGGAAGTGGATGGAAACTGCGCTCATGGTCCAGGTTCTCGGCAGTCAAGATACGGATCTTGTCTGGATTGGCGCACACGTCCATGAGTTCGTCGGCTAGGTCTTCACCAACCCAGGTAAGTTGCGCATCAACGTCGTTGATGATGCTGGCGGCCTCTCGGGCGTGGAGCATGCTGCTCAGAGGTACGGCCACTGCGCCAGCCCACCAGATTGCGAAGAGTGCTTCGATGTAGTCGGGGCGATTCTTCAGGTAAAGGACGACTCGGTCACCCGGCTTGACGCCAGACTCATGGAGCGCTCCCGCTCGACAGGAGACCCGGTGTGCGAGTTCACGGTAGTCACAATCTGTCTGGTCATCGACGACGATCGCCGGTTGGTCGGCGAAGACCCGGGCGCTCTCGGCGAGCGCATGAGCGGTATTCATCGCCTGGGTGATTCCAGTATCGTGACGGCGACGGCAGCCTCCTCGACTCCCACAAGACCACCGCTGTTCTCGGCCAAGGCCAACTTGGCCCCTTCGACCTGGCGGGCACCGGCCTCTCCGCGAAGTTGAGTAACGAGTTCAAAAATTTGGGCGAGGCCCGTTGCTCCGATGGGATGGCCACGAGATTCGAGTCCACCTGAGGGATTCACGGGGACACGGCCACCCAGCGCAGTCTCCCCACGCATCGCCGCTAGGCCGCCCTCGCCGTAAGGCACGAGTCCCATGTGCTCGACTTGCTGAATCTCACCGACGGCCGTTGCATCGTGGACCTCGGCAACATCAATGTCTGAGGGTGCAACCTCAGCGTCGGAGTAGGCGAGTTGCGCCGTTCGCGGGCTGACATGTTGGGTGACGTCAACGCCATCCCAATTGCCCCCGTGACCAATGCGTTGGGCACGGATCCGAACCGCGCGTTTCGGATCGCGCGCGGTGGAAGTGATGACGGCTGCTGCGGCGCCGTCGCTGACAGGGGAGCACATCGGAATAGTCAAGGGCCACACGACTGCTCGTCCAGCGAGGACCTCGTCCACGGTGAAAGGTTTTTGATATTGGGCACGAGGATTGTGCACTGAGTGCATGTGGTTCTTTGCGCTGACCGCTGCCAGTTGCGCTTGAGTGCTCCCGAATCGGGCCATATGGTCTCGCGCAAAAGCGGCGTAGATATCCATAAACACCGTGCGGTTGGCCAGCTCGTCGGCGTCCGTGGGAATAACGGTGTCTTTCCCCCAGGCGGTGAGTCGCTCAATGCTTTGGTCACGATCTTCGACGTTCCAACTGCCCTCGAAGGCGGCGAGAAGTTCTTCCAGTGGTGCTTGGGTCATGACTTCGGATCCAACCGCCAGAGCGGTCCTTGCCATTCCGGATTGAACATACGCCGTGGCGACCTGCATCGCGGTAGTTGCACTGCAGCAAGCATTTTCGACATTGATGATCGGAATTGGGCGTAGACCTAGCCCGGCAAGTGCCAACTGACCGCGAATGCCATGCTGCCCCCCCATCGCTCCCCAGGTGGCATTCGCAAACACCACGACGTCAACATCGTTGGCTTCAAGTGATGCATCCGCGAGGGCATCTCGCGTGGCAGCTAGAGCCAGGCTGGCGACCGACTCCTCGCGATGACGACCGAATCTGGTCATGCCGACGCCGGTGATCAATGGAGTGGTCATGAGGGTGGTCCTCTCGGTTGCTGTGGTGACGTTGGTGAGCGCGCGTCAGTGCGAGTGGGCCTATCTCTGTCTAGATACGGTTGCGGGCACGCTGTCGGGCAGGTCGATAAGTAGACCGTCTCCGGGGGGCGCGGCCGAAATTTGGAGGTACTCCTTGAGCCAACGCTCGGACTCTGAGACGTGAATCGTGGCGGCAGACCGGGCGAGAACTGAGTCGCGGTCGGCGAGTGCATCCAAAATGAGCGAGTGCTGAGCAAGTGTCATCGTTTTGATTCCGCTTAAGGACGCGCGCCAGATTCGGGCGCGCAATGCCCGAGTCGAAATAGCGTCCAGAATCGAACATAGGCTTGAATTGCCTGTTGCGGCGGTTATTTGCGAGTGAAACTGGATGTCGCTCAGCACTAGTTCCCCTGGATCGTGGGCGCTACGCATCGTGGCCAGACTTTCACGGAGGGATGCCACCTGATCATCGGTGATTCGCTGGGCAGCGAGTGCCGTAGCCGCAGGTTCGAGGAGTTTTCGAACCTCGAACACCTCCACGAGTGTGGAGTCCTGCATGAGATCAACGACGAATGACAATCCAGAAAGGAGCAGATCAGGCTCCAAGCTTGTCACGTAGGTGCCATCGCCACGGCGTACGTCGAGAACCTTTGCCTGGCTGAGAGCCTTGACCGCCTCGCGCAATGAACTGCGAGAGATGCCCAACATGGAGGCAAGTTCCTGTTCTGGCGGGAGCCGGTCCCCCGGTGCCATCTGTCCTTCGGTAATCAAATCCCGAATCTTCATGATGGCAGCGTCGGTTACGCTCATGGGTGTCCCCTCCCTAGCGAGCAGTTGGCCCGCAAATTAGGGGGATATCTTCTCGCGAATCGTTGTGCACCGGTCAGCACACCGCTAGTCTGCCACAAACATATGATGTCTAACGACAGATCACCGATTTCTAGCGGGAATTCCCGCTAAGGGCTCGGCAAAGGAGTCGACCATGAGGAGGAAAGAGCAGATGTCACTCACCCCGGAGGATATTCGCGCACTCGTCAGCGCCTTTGAAACATCAGGCTGGGATGAGTTGTCGCTGCAGTTTGGTGAGACACGCCTGGACCTTTCTCGGTCCGGCCGGCCCCCGCAACGAGCCTCCGGATCATCGAATGACGTGTCGGTGCCGAGAGTTGAAGCGGCGCCACCCGTGGTGGCCTCGGTTGCCACCGCTGCCGAAACCACGCCGCGGTCGATTGCGCAGCCGTCTCCGGCGGCACTACCTGCAGGCCACCAGGTGACATCGCCCTCGCTGGGACTGTTCTGGCGCTCCCCTCAGCCAGGTGCACCGGAATTCGTCGACGTTGGCCAGGTCGTCGATGCTGAGGACACGGTATGCATCGTTGAGGTCATGAAACTTATGAATCACGTGAAGGCGGGTGTGAGCGGCACGGTTATCGCAATCAATGCGGATAACGGCGCGATGGTCGAATTTGGCCAGGCGCTCGTCGTCATCGATCCGGCACACTGATTCATGCCGCCGCTTCAGCGCGTACTCGTTGCCAACAGGGGAGAAATCGCTGTTCGGATCATCCGAGCATGTATTGATGAAGGTGTTGAAAGCGTCGCCATAGTCTCTGAGGCGGATCGAGAGAGTATGGCAGCGTATTTGGCTGATCAGGTCGTCTGTATCGGGCCAGGCAATGCGGCTGAAAGCTACCTAGACCTGAATCGGGTAATTTCAGCAGCCGTCCTGACCCAGTGCGATGCGTTGCATCCGGGCTACGGATTTCTTGCAGAGAGACCAGAGTTGGTTGAGATCTGTAACGAAAACGGCATTGTCTTTATCGGTCCTTCGGCAGACGCGATTCGACGCGGCGGAGACAAAGTTCAGGCAAGAGCGCTCGCCCAGAGTCTCGGGATTTCGACTGGTGCTGGGAGTTCCGCTCTTGTCGACGTTGATGAGGCTGAGCTGATCGCCAACCAGGTTGGTTTCCCCGTTCTTATGAAGGCTGCGGCCGGTGGCGGTGGCCGCGGCATGGTCCTGGTCGAAGACGCAAGCGACATAAGGGAGAGGTTCGCTTCGGCGAGCAATGAGGCACTTCAGGCTTTCGGTGACGGACGCTTGTATATCGAACGTTTCATTAGCCGGGCTCGCCATGTCGAGGTGCAGATTCTCGCGGATTCACACGGAAATGTTGTTCATCTTGGTGAGCGAGACTGCACCGCGCAGCGTCGGTATCAGAAGGTCGTCGAAGAGGCACCGGCGAACTTTGTTGCACCAGCAATTCGTGCTCAACTTCATGACGCGGCAATAAAGTTGGCACGAGGTCTGAATTATGTTGGCGCTGCGACCGTGGAGTTCATTGTTGATGCACAGACGGGTGACTTCTCATTTCTTGAAGTCAATACGCGCGTTCAGGTCGAGCATCCGGTCACGGAAATGCTAACGGGAATCGACATCGTCCGGGAGCAACTGAGGATCGCAGGTGGACAACCGCTGTCGTTTGGCCAAAGCGATGTGGTCTTAAGCGGACACGCGATTGAGTGTCGGTTGAACGCTGAAGATCCCGAGGCAGAGTTTCTTCCTTCACCTGGTCGGGTCACGCGTTGGATTCCTCCCGTGGGAGAGGACATCAGGGTTGACAGTCACGTATACGGCGACTACGTGATTCCTCCGTACTACGACTCGATGATTGCGAAAGTGATTGCCCACGGCGACGATCGCACCAGGTGCCTTGCGAAAATGGATAGGGCGTTAGGGCACATGGTGATCGATGGTGTGTCTACTAACCGAGACTTTCTGCGAGACGTAATTCAACATCCGGATTTCGTTGCGGGGGATCATCACACTCGTTGGGTTGAACAGGAATTTCTCGCCGGTTGGGCCGATGGCCAAGGCGATAATCGAAGGGAAATAGCGTGACGGAGATCAAGTTCATCGACCAGTCGCTTCGTGATGGTCAGCAAAGCCTGTGGGGCATGCGCATGCGCGCCGGGCACAGTCTGCCCGTTGCAGCCGACATCGATCGAATGGGCTACAGCGTTGTTGACTTCACGGGGTCGTCATTATTTGAAGTACTCGTTCGGTATTGCCAGGAAAATCCGTGGGAGACAGTGGATCTTGTTCGTGGAGCCATGCCCACGGCGCGTATGCGAGCCGGTGCGCGAGCCAATGCGATCGTAGGCATGGGGCTCACGCCAAAGTCAATTCTGGAACTCTGGGTCCGCACGCTTGCCAAGCACGGTATTGGGAGTTTCTGGATTTTTGATTGCTTGTTCAACCTCGACCAAATGAAGTGGATGTCCGGTATTGCACAAGATGCCGGAATGCACGCTGCCCCGCAGGTGATGTTTGCCGAATCACCCGTCCACACTGACGATTACTACGCGAATATTGTCGCCGAGATGGCGACGTGGGGTACGGAATCGATCATCCTCGGTGATGAAGCCGGTGTGTTGACAGCCGAGCGAGCTGCCAGTTGGGTACCGAAGATGGTTGAGGCCGCTTCGGGTGTGCCACTGGAAGCGCATTTCCACAACACCACGGGGATCTCCACGCTCAATTACATTACGGCGGCGAAGGCGGGAGTGCATATCCTGCATACGGCGATGGGGCCAATGGCTAATGGGCCATCCATGCCATCGGTCACCGTCACCGCGGACAACATGCGCAGGCTCGGTTTCGATGTCAACCTCGACGAGTCCGCGGTCCCGGAGATTTCCGAGCATTTTCGTCGAGTGGCCGAAGCCGAGGGGTACACCCTTGGCGCACCGCGCGAATACAACCTGGCGCATTCCCATGCCCAACTGCCCGGCGGAATGACCGGAACCCTCGTCAATCAGTTACGACAGTATGGAATGGAAGATCGCTACGACGAACTGATGGAAGAGATCGGTGTCGTGCGCGAGGAGATGGGCTACCCGATCATGGCGACGCCATACTCCCAATTAGTCGGAATCCAGGCGCTGCTCAATCTAGTTAATGATGAACGCTATTCCGTTTTTCCTGATGAGAACCTGATGTACCTTGCCGGTCACATGGGGCCCATCCCCGGTGTCGTAGCCGAAGACGTACAAGATCGAGCCTTCGGTAGCAAGCGCGGTAAGGAATTCCTCGACTGGGAACCGCCGCAACCTACTCTTTCTGAAATCCGCCATCAGTTCGGCGAGAACATGAGTGATGAGGAACTCCTGTTGAGATTCCTCATTCCAGGTCCTGATGTTGATGCGATGTATGCCGCGGGTCCGGCAAAGACGCAACTGGACTACCCCGAGACCCCGGGTGCAATGTTGGCTCGGGAATTGATGCAGTCCACGACTGCGCGCTATGTGAATTACCAGTCAGCAGGTGTGGACATGACGCTTCAACGCAATGCGTGATTTGATGCCAGTGCACGGGGGAATTTAGGGAGGACATGGATGGACATCGGGAGTCTCATTCGCAATGCTGCCAAGCGTTTTGGTGATGCGACTGCATTGGAATCTGAGGAGCGCACGGTCAGTTTCCGCGAGTTTGACGCTGCTACCGATCGATTGGGTAATGACCTTCTCAACTCAGGTCTAGTTCCTGGAGACCGTGTTGGCGTGATGCTTCCTAACGGAATCGAATGCCTGGCCGTTTATTATGCGCTTGCCAAGGCAGGGCTGGTGCGCGTCGCACTCAACGAAAAGGACACCGAAGCACAGAACATCTTCAAAATTGATGATGCTTCCTGTCGAGCCGTGATTCACAGTGGAGGTGCCCCGACGAGTAGCCCAACTCTTGAAGTGGTCACATCGCTTGACTGGATTGATGCAACGGCGTGGACCGGTCCGACCCAGCCGTGTTATCACCCCCGTGATCCCGAAGCTCCCTATCGGCTGGGTTACACAGGCGGTACAACAGGTGATCCAAAAGCGGTCACCCTGACGATGCGCGGTGAGACGGCCGAAATCTCAGCATTCTTGATCGATTTGATGCCCGACATCGGACCAGGTGACACCATGTTGCATGCGGCTCCGATCATTCACGCGAGTGGGGCATTCTTCCTGCCGGCATTTGCTAAAGGTGCCCGTAACCGCATCATGACAAAGTTCGATGCATCGCGATGGCTTGAGGAACTGGAGCGAAGTCGCGCGTCGTATAGTTTCCTCGTCCCGACGATGATTGCCCTGGTCTTGGACACACCCGGAGTGCAAGAAGTTGATGCATCGAGTTTGCGCCGGTTATGTTGGGGCGCCTCGCCAATCCCACCAACGGTGGCCGAGCGAGCGCAGGCTGTTTTTGGCAAAGTCTTGGCTCAAACGTACGGCCAGGCGGAAGCCCCCATGGCGATCACTGTGCTGCAGCCTGACGAACACGATCGTGTCGGTTCAGCCGGTCGCGGCTACACGTTGATGGAAGTCGCCGTCATGGATGAGGATGGGCGTTTCCTACCCGAGGGCGAACCCGGTGAAGTGGTCACTCGGGGACAGGTGTTGATGAAGGGTTACTGGAACAAGCCGGAACTGACCGCCGAGACGATTCGTGACGGTTGGTTGCACACAGGAGATATCGGCTACCTCGATGAAGAGGGTTACCTGTATCTCGTTGATCGCAAGAACGACAAGATCATCAGCGGCGGCTCCAACGTGTATCCACGTGAGGTGGAAGACGTCCTTAACGCTCATCCTGCAGTTCGTGAGGCAGCGGTTGTGGGTATTCCAGATGACACGTGGGGTGAACTCATCCATGCGGTTGTCGCTGTTCGACAGGAGGCCACCTCTGAGGAGATCTTGGCTTTTGTCGCCGAGCGCGTGCCGAATTACAAGCGACCACGGTCGCTGGAGATATGGCCGGAGTTGCCTAAAAGCCATGCAGGCAAAATCTTGCGACGCGCTGTCCGGCAAAAGGAAACCGAGCGATTAGGAACTCTGAGTCAGTGAGCGGGTTGTCGGGTCGTCCCGCCTATGTCGTCGACGTCGTGCGCACCCCCTTTGCCCGCGGTCGAACCGATGGAGCGTTGGCGACACGTCACCCCGTTGACCTGCTAGCGATCGTTTTGAATGCGCTGATCGAGCGTCAGGGACTTGACCCGGTGGTGGTGGATGATCACATATCCGGATGTGTTCAACAGGTTGGCGAGCAGTCGGGAAACATTGCCCGCCACGCTGTCCTGGCCGCTGGCTGGCCGCATTCAGTTCCGGGTGTGACGCTGGATCGTAAATGCGGATCATTCCAACAGTCTGTGCATTTTGCCGCTCAGGCAATTGCGACCGGTGTGATGGATGTCGTCGTGGCCAGTGGGGTTGAAATGATGAGCCGCATTCCCATGAAAACCAATCGTCTCGGCCGGGATGAACTTGGACCGATGTTTGCGCAGGAAATGCCTGAAGGTTTGATTTCCCAAGGGATTTCGGCCGAACTCATTGCTTCGCGCTGGGAACTCAGCCGCGGGAAACTCGACGCGTTTTCCGCACGTTCTCACCAGCGAGCGGCCCGGGCTCGTGACTCGGGTTATCTATCTGATGCGATCGTCCCTGTCGAGGTTGATGGAGCTACCGTTACGGCGGATGAAGGAATTCGAGATACAACAACCGAAGAGATTCTCAAGACGCTACGTCCAGCATTTGAGCGCGCTGACATGCTCGAACGCTTCCCGCAGATTGATTGGCGTGTCACGGCCGGCAATTCCTCTCAGGTCACTGACGGTGCTGCGGCGACGTTGGTGGTGTCTGAGGAGGCGTTAGAGCGTTATGGATTGACTCCACGAGGGAGAATCGTAGGTATGAGCGTGGTGGGTGACGATCCGATCATGATGCTGACAGGCATTATTCCTGCCACGCAAAAAGTGCTGCAGCAGACCGGAATACGCCTCGAAGACATCTCCGTAGCTGAAATAAACGAGGCCTTTGCTTCAGTCGTCCTAGCGTGGTGCGAGGAGTACCCGATGGACGAGGGACTTGTGAATCCCTGGGGCGGTGCGATTGCATACGGTCATCCGGTTGGAGCATCCGGCGGTCGACTGCTGGCGAATCTGCTTGGATTCCTGGAGCACTCCAAGGGCAAGTATGGGCTCTGGTCGATGTGTGAAAGCGGCGGAATGGCAAACGCGACGATCTTGGAGAGTGTGCGATGAGCGAGCACGAATCTGGTCAATCGAGGGTTGTACTGGTGACGGGTGCGGCCGCTGGCATCGGTGCTGCCTGCGCGGTGGCTTTGGCGGGCCGCGGTGACGTCATCATTGCGGTCGATCGAGATGAGGCCATGCTCGCTAAGCAGGTTGCCGCACAGCGGGCTCTGGGCCACGTTGTCGACCCCTATGTGGTGGACGTGTCAGATAGTCAGGCGGTCAATGACCTCGTAGACACCATTGTGAGCACGCGTGGACGGCTTGACTGTGCTGTCAACAATGCGGGGATCAGTGGAGCGCAACTACCAATCGGTGAGCTCAGTGATGAGGAATGGGCTGAAACCCGAGGCATCAACTTTGATGGTGTGTTCTATTGCTTGCGAGCTGAGCTGCGGGCTATGCAAGATGCCGGCTCGGGTGCCATCGTCAATATGGCCTCAATCTTGAGTGTGGTCGCCTGGCCCAGTGCTGCGGCATATACCGCGGCGAAGCACGGCGTCCTAGGTTTGACGCGAAGTGCGGCGGTGGACTATGCCGGCCAAGGTTTGCGCATAAATGCCGTAGGACCGGGATTTATTGGTACAGAACTGGTTCGGTCGGCGCTTGACGAGGCGACGCTCGCCCAGCTCGCTGGGCTTCATCCCCGTGGGAGCATGGGAACGCCAGAGGATGTTGCGGCACTGGTCGCGTTTTTACTGTCGCCTGAATCCGTCAACATCAATGGTGCATATTTTGCGACTGACGGAGGCTTTACGGCGCGATGACTGATGATGGAGATGTCATGAGCAATAACGAAAGTATGCCCTCTGGTTTCAGCATGCCGTTGGGTGCTTCGCTGTATCCCGCACCGCCCTATGAGTTCAGGCGAGCTCAGCAGTCGTGGGTGGCCTTCGAAGTAGATCCACAGGTGATCGCCGAACTTCTTCCTCCGGGGGTTGAGCCTGATAGCGACCCGGCGGTATGTGAGGCATGGGTGTGTTGGTACCCGTGGACCACGTTTGGTCCGTATCACGAGTCGTACATCATGGTCAGGGTTGTGGTGGACGGTGTTCGTTATTGGTACCAGCCGGTCATCTTCACCGATAGTGAGGTGCCGTTGGCGGCAGGACGCGAAATTTGGGGTTTCGCGAAAAAACTTGCCGTTCAGCAATGGGATTGGGGAGGCGCCGCTCGGGGCGGAACTCGCAATGAGCAACTCCTATTCACCGTGGAACGACCCGCTGGCCAGCGGATCATGACGTATACATTCGCGCCAGAGCGTCCCTTTGATGCGGCCGAGCGTGAGTCACTTCCGGTGCTGAGTTTCCGACACATACCACCCAGCGAAGAAGGAGCACCTCCCGCTGCGAGTGAATTGGTCCGGCTGGATGTGCAGGGCCACCTCTATCACGCAGCTGATGGCACTCCTGAGTTTTGGACAG
Source organism: Actinomycetota bacterium (assembly GCA_017857875.1). GTDB lineage: Bacteria > Actinomycetota > Actinomycetes > S36-B12 > S36-B12 > M55B157. The sequence continues at coordinate 36,436 of JAFMCH010000014.1, forward strand.
GGCGAGGCTCAGTGAGTTTCGACGCCCGAAGCGTGATTGACCCGTGGCATCTGTTCACGCCGCAGCGAATAATCGGCGCCTATTGGGCAACTCTTGATTTCAGTTTGGGGCTCGGTACCGTCGTCAAGAATTACCT
>JAFMCH010000081.1 GCA_017857875.1 Actinomycetota bacterium
TGATCAACCAATTCGGCTACCTCGATGACCTCTGCGCCGTCTTCACGGGCGCTTTGCAAGGCATCGGTCAGTCCCTCTTCCAAACCAAGCCCGTTACTGATCACTACATCGGCCTGCACGACGGCGGCAACATCGGCCGAAGAGGGCGAGAAGTCGTGGGGGTCGGCGCCGATGGGCATGATCGTGGCGTTGGTGCCCCCGGCACAGTTGACGATGTCATCAACCACGCTGCCCAGAATGGTGGTGGTGGTCACCACGTTGATTGAGTCGGCGGGGCCGGTCTGGGCGCTGTCGGAGCCACCGGTGGAGCCACACGCGGCCAAAATGAGAGAGAGGCTACCGATGCCGGTGGCGACGGCGAGTTGAGTTTTCTTGGGCATGGCCATGATTGTGCGCTTATTGACAATGATTGTCAAGTGCATTAACTCGATTAAGGATCGATCTCAGGTCATCGCGCCTACAAGCGGCCCATACCCTTCAAGACCGTGATGCCGATGAGAGCGAGCACGACCAGGGCGCGCAGGATGCGCCCCGACGGTCCCACCGCGGGCCACGACAAGGCCAGGAGCCACGCGAAGAACAGCGTCACGATCGATAGCAGCACGACGCCAAGCCAGGTCAGGTCACCGGTTTGGATGAGCCCCAAGAGCAAGAAAACGCCGGTAAGGACCAGCAGCAGCCATTGCGGCACCCGGGTGAGCACCTTCATCATCGGCAGGCTGAGCCGATGGAGGGTTGAGTCTTTGCCGGCAGACGGGGATGATCCCGGTGTTTTTGAACCCCCGGCAGAGTTGCCGCGGCTTTGATCGGGCGCTGGCCCGCCGGGGCCACGAACGCCAGGTGGTTGCCGTGCCATGTGGGTGCTCCTTCTCGCCGCCAGGACGTACTACGGTGCTGCCATGGTGCCAGGTGTAACAGCAGCGCAGGGGAGCGGCGCCCTGAGTGTGCTCATGCGATTTCAAGACCACCCCGATAGTGACCTCGGCCCAGCCCTTCGCGATGCGCTCATCGCTTTCAGTCGATTTCCTGGATTCAACGATGGGGAGGTCACCCGCGCCATTGACGATCCGTCGCTCTTCATGCTGGCTATGTCATGGGTTGGAGTGGGCGCCTATCGGCGCGCGCTGTCGGATTTCGATATCAAGGTGCACGTTGTGCCACTTCTGTCGCGGGCACTCGATGAGCCGAGCGCCTATGAGGTTGTTTCCGCTCATGATGCAACCTCTATCACCGACTTCATTTCCTCGCGAGCGGCCGATGCGCATGTGGTGAGTTTGGGTGAGGCAGCCGCCGGTGAGGTGCCGCCACAACGCTAGAGTGAGCATCATTCATTTGTCCGCCGACAGCCAGCCGGAGTGGAGTCATCATGGCCGCCGATCGTATTGATGCCATCGTCAACCTCGCCAAAAGGCGAGGGTTCGTTTTCCAGTCATCTGAGATATACGGCGGCAGTCGCTCGGCGTGGGACTACGGCCCATTGGGCGTGGAGTTCAAGGAGAACATTCGTCGGCAGTGGTGGCAGACGGTGGTGCGGGGCCGCGATGATGTAGTCGGGCTCGATTCGTCAATCATTCTTGCCCCGCAGGTATGGGAGGCATCAGGGCATGTCTCTGCCTTTGTCGATCCTCTCACCGAGTGCAAGCAATGCCATAAACGCTGGCGCGCCGATCAGTTGATTGAGGCATTCGAGGAAAAGAATGGTGCGCCGCCAGCCAGTGGTCTTGCTGAGATCGTGTGTTCGAATTGTGGCACGCGCGGTGAGTTCACCGAACCTCGTGATTTCAACGGCATGCTCCGCACGACCGTCGGACCAACTGAGGATTCCGGTGCGTTGCACTACCTTCGGCCCGAAACGGCTCAGGGCATTTTCGTCAACTACCTCAACGTCATGAACTCCAGTCGCAAGAAGCCGCCCTTTGGGATCGGGCAGACCGGCAAGAGTTTTAGAAACGAGATCACCCCGGGCAACTTCATTTTTCGTACGCGCGAGTTCGAGCAGATGGAAATGGAGTTCTTCGTCCCGCCGGGCACCGATGAGCAGTGGCACGACTACTGGTTGCAGGCTCGCTGGGATTGGTACATCGACCTGGGCATGAATCCCGACAACATGCGCTTCTTTGAACATCCTCAGGAGAAGCTCAGCCACTACTCCAAGCGCACGGTTGATATCGAATATCGATTCAAGTTCGCGGGCTCTGAGTGGGCTGAACTGGAAGGTATTGCTAATCGCACCGACTTTGACCTGACCACCCATGGTCAACACTCTGGTACCGACCTTTCCTACTTTGATCAGGAGTCGGGGGAGCGGTGGGTACCGTTCGTGATCGAGCCAGCGGCAGGACTGACCCGCTGCGTGCTCGCATTCCTGATCGATTCGTTTGACGAAGACTCCGCTCCCAATGCGAAGGGCGGAGTCGACACGCGAACGGTGCTACGGCTGGACCCACGCTTGGCACCGGTCAAGGTTGCTGTGTTGCCACTGTCGCGCAATGCTGATCTATCACCGAAGGCTCGCGATATCGCGGCCACGTTGCGGCGTCGGTGGAATGTTGACTTTGATGACGCCGGAGCCATTGGGCGTCGCTACCGGCGACAAGACGAGATCGGTACGCCGTTCTGCGTCACTATCGACTTCGACAGTCTGGATGACCAGGCAGTGACAATTCGTGAGCGGGATTCGATGGACCAACAGCGAGTGGGCATTGATTCTGTTGTGGAGTGGCTCGCGGGTCGACTCCCTGCCTCCTAGGTAATCGAGTGCGAGCGACATACCCCCTGGGGTATGCTGCTCACCATGTGCCATCAAGTGACGTGTAAACGCTGTAGTCAACCGAGCTGGGCCGGCTGTGGGCAGCACATAGAGCAGGCTTTGGCCGGAGTGCCGAAGAACCAGCGGTGCCGCTGCTCGGCACAGGAGAAGTCGGAGTTCAGCAAAGAGAACTCATTCTTCGGCCGGATCTTTCGCCGCTAGACCGTAGGCAACAATGGACCGGTGATCGGTCTTCGAGTGGGTGCGAGTGTGATTGACCCACCCGTCGTGTTGGCGCCGATGGCGGGCATTACCAACCGGGCCTTTCGCCAGTTGTGTCGCGAGGCCGGTGCTGGGCTTTATGTCAGCGAGATGATTACTTCGCGAGCCCTGGTCGAACGCAATGCGGCGACCCTCGACATGGTGACTTTCGGGACGGGTGAGCAACCGCGCTCCATTCAGCTATACGGCGTTGAACCGGGCGTGGTGGCCAATGCCGTTCGGTTGATTGTTGATGAAGATCGAGCCGACCACATTGATCTCAATTTTGGTTGCCCGGTGCCGAAAGTGACTCGCAAGGGCGGGGGAAGTGCGCTGCCGTGGAAGCGTGATCTTTTCGCCGAGATTGTTCAGCAGGCCGTAGTTGCTGCCGACGGTCGAGTGCCCGTGACAGTAAAGATGCGCAAGGGCATCGATGATGAGCACCTGACCTACTTAGACGCTGGTCGCATTGCCGCCGATGCGGGCGTTGCCTGGATTGCGCTTCATGGACGCACGGCTGCGCAGATGTATTCCGGGCAGGCTGACTGGTCTTCGATTGCGACACTTGTTCGTCACCTGCCCTCAACGCCGGTGTTGGGCAACGGGGATATTTTTTGCGCGACCGATGCACTCAATATGGTGGCGCAAACAGGGTGTGCTGGGGTTGTGGTGGGTCGAGGATGTCTGGGTCGCCCTTGGCTGTTTGGTCAACTAGCGGCCGCTTTCGCTGGCAAGCCGATTCCTTCAGATCCGCCCTTCACGGAAGTGCTGGCCACGCTGCGGCGACATGCAGAACTCCTGATCGAAAACTTCGGCGAAATCACCGGATGTCGGGAGATACGAAAGCATATTGCCTGGTATCTCAAGGGTTTTGTTGTTCGTCAGCATATTCGCGCGGCCTTGGCCACCGTTACGACAATGGCCAACTTGGACGCACTCATTGCACAGATCGACCCTCATCAAGAGGCCAACGCTGACGTGATGGCCGCCCCGCGAGGACGTACCGGAAGCTCGCGCACCCCGGCGTTGCCCGACCGTTGGCTCGAGTCTGATCGACTTACCAGCGCTGACGCGCTCACGATTCGCCATGCTGAACTTGCTGTAAGTGGCGGATAGTGGCGACCGCGACACACTCGGGATACACCGAACATGATGAGCAGCGATGGGTGGCCGAGTCGGACCTGCGGCCCGGGCGCAGCGCCTTCGCTCGGGATAGAGCTCGGGTGCTTCATTCAGCTGGCCTTCGTCGCCTGGCAGCCAAGACACAGGTATTGACCGCGGGCTACGCCGATTTTCCGCGGACCCGACTCACCCACACGCTGGAGGTCGCTCAAATCGCCCGCGAGTTAGGCGCGGCCCTAGGTGCCGACCCTGACATTGTTGATGTGGCCGGTCTGGCTCACGATCTGGGGCATCCTCCTTTTGGCCACAACGGAGAGGTGGCGCTCAATGAGGTCGCGGCCCATATCGGTGGTTTCGAGGGCAACGCCCAGACGCTGCGGTTGCTCACGCGGTTGGAAGCAAAGATCTGGGATCCAAGCACCGGGCGCAGCGTAGGGCTCAATCTGACTCGAGCCTCCCTCGATGCGTCATGCAAATATCCATGGGCCCGGCGAGAGGGAACCGTCAAATTTGGTTACTACGCCGATGATGAAGCGGTGTTTCGCTGGCTGCGCGAGCAAGCACCGGGGGAGCGGCGCTGTTTGGAAGAACAGGTCATGGACTGGGCCGATGACGTGGCCTATTCGGTGCACGACATCGAGGACGCATTTCATACCGGCATGGTGCGCCCGGCGATGTTCGCCGACGCCGCTGAGCGCGCGAGCATCGTGGGTGTCGCGATGGACAAGTACGCCGAAGGAATCGGCGTAGATCAATTGCAGCTGGCCCTTGATCGGCTGCGTGCTCAGGATTTCTGGCCCGACAAATACGCTGGGACTCATCAAGACCTCGGACGCCTCAAAGCAATGACCTCGGCACTCATCGGTCGCTTTTGCACGGCTGCCGAACTGGCTACGCGGGATTCCTACGAGGGTTTTCCGCTGACGCGATATCACGCCGAACTAGTTGTGCCCGAGGCCGTGCGAGCCGAGGTTGCCGTGATGAAGGCGGTGACCGCTCACTATGTAATGGGCCGAACAGGTGCCGCTGACTACTACCGTGAGCAGCGGCAGATCCTGACCGAACTCGCCCATGAATTGCTTCTGCGCGGGGGTGCCGATCTGGAACCCTGGCTGACCGAAGAGTTCAAGGCCAGCGCGGACGATGCAGGTCGCCTACGCGTCGTGGTCGATCAAGTCGCCAGCCTGACCGACGCCAGCGCGCGGGAGTGGCATCGGCGCATTTGTGCCTGATCGGGTAGGCAGCCGAGCAGCCTGGGGACGAGGACTCGTCGAAACCTGGGTTGCGCACCTAGGATCGGCCTCATGACCGGGCGCATTCACGACGAGGACATCGCCCAGGTGCGCGAGCGGATTCGTATTGATGATGTGGTGCGCGAGTATGTGGCGATTAAGCCCGCCGGAGGCGGTTCGTTTAAGGGCCTGTGTCCGTTCCACGATGAGCGATCGCCCTCCTTTCATGTCACGCCCAGCAAGGGCATGTTCTACTGCTTTGGTTGCCAAGAGGGTGGGGATGCCATCACGTTTCTGCAGAAAATGGACCACCTGTCGTTCACCGAGGCCATCGAGAAGCTCGCGGCAAAGTTCGGTGTCACCCTGCGCTATGTCGAGGGCAATGCCGGTATTGCTCGGCAGCAGGGCCAACGTGCCAGGCTCATCGCCGCTCATCGTGCCGCTGCTGACTTCTTCACGGCGCAATTGAAAACACCAGAGGCGAGCATCGCCAGAACGTTTCTGGACGAGCGCGGGTTTGCTCCTGAATCGTGGAGTCAATTTTCACTGGGCTACGCGCCCAAGTCGTGGGATGGACTCACCAAACACCTGCGATCACAGGGATTTAGTGATGAAGAAATGCTCGTAGGTGGCTTAGTGTCGCAAGGCAATCGTGGTGTATACGACAGATTCAGAGGTCGACTGGTCTGGCCTATTCGAGAACTTGGTGGCGAAGTCGTGGGTTTTGGGGCTCGACGCCTACACGACGACGATGAAGGCCCTAAGTACCTCAATACTCCTGAGACGCCGTTGTACAAAAAAAGTCAGGTGCTTTATGGAATCGACCTTGCGCGGCGGGAGATTTCTAAGGCTCAAAGTGTCGTGGTCGTTGAGGGATACACCGATGTCATGGCTTGTCATTTAGCCGGCGTGCCGACGGCGGTGGCTACCTGTGGCACTGCTTTCGGGGCCGACCACATCAGAGTTTTGCGTCGGCTGCTGATGGATGATGACCGCATGAGAGGTGAGGTCATTTTCACCTTCGACGGAGACGAGGCAGGCCGTCGGGCAGCCTTGAAAGCTTTCGGAGATGATCAAAAATTTGTCTCTCAGACCTTTGTCGCGGTGGAACCCAACGGCCTGGATCCGTGTGACCTTCGCCTGCAACATGGCGACAGCGCCGTCGTCGGTCTGGTGGAGGCCAAAGTGCCGCTGTTTGAGTTCGCGATCAAGTCGACACTGACCCACTACGACATTGAGTCAGCCGAAGGGCGCATTAACGCCTTGCGCGAGGCCGCGCCGATAGTGGCGAACATCAAGGACCCTGCGCTGCGCCCTGAATACGTACGTCGCCTGGCTGGATGGCTCGGTCTAGAAGAGGTCGCAGTCAAGGCGGCGATGGGTCAGGTGCGCTCAGCACCGGCCACGCCAAGTGCGAAGGTGGCACGGGCGCAGGCACCCGCGGCGAGCGGGCACGCGGCGCCGTCAACGGACCCAATGATGGTGTTACAGCGTGAGGCATTGAAGTGTGCCCTGCAGGAGCCGGAGTTGGTTGCCACCTGGTACGCCTCGGTCGAGTCAGGGGCCTATCCACATCCGGCGTATGCCCAACTTCATGAGGCCATCATGGCCGCGGGGGGCCCAGCAGCAGGCCTTGGCGGCGCCGAGTGGATCGAGGCTGTTTTGGCCGTGTGTCCGGACGATGACGTGCGTCGGGGCGTTCGGGCGCTGGCCGTCGAACCGTTGCCTGTGCGCGGCCAGGTTGATTCCCGTTACACCACTTCGGTGATTGCATCGCTGCTCGTAAAAGATGCCTCGCGACGAATCGAGGCACTGCGGGGTCGGGTGCAGCGGGCAGATGAAGGGGGTGCTGACCGGGATGTCCTGTTTGGTGAGTTGATGGCCCTTGAGGCCTATCGTCGCGAACTTCGCGAGCAGGCCGACACATGATCGGCAAGCGAACCGGACCCACTGGGGATGACCTAGGCATTGGTGAACGCATCAAGTCGTGGGCGCCAGTCAGCGCGCTTGGTGGCGAATCGGTGTACGTGGTGGCGTCCGCGCAGGCCCTCTACATCCCCGCCGTTCACGAACTCGCCACGGCCGCACCGGCCGTACGTTTGCCATGGACCCACATTGATCGGGTGCACTGGGAGCAGCCGTACTTGCTGATCGTCGCTCAGGTTGATGGGGCGACTCGAAACTGGCGAATCGACCTGGCTGAGCCGCGTAGTCTGCCCGAGTTTGTCCGTGAGCGAGTGATGGCCACTATCATTGTCTCCGAACACATTCCGCTGCATGACGACAGTGGTGTTCGACTGATAGCACGCCGATCAAATCCAAACTCGCCGGTCGAGTGGACGATGTCATTTGACCCGGGCCTAGATGGGTCTGATCCGCACATTCAATCGGCAGCACAGGCCGCGCTGGCAGACCTACGTGCCGTGTTCGGCATCTAGCCGCCCACATGTGCTCCCGCACCTGGACTCGAACCAGGAACCCTTCGATTAACAGTCGAATGCTCTGCCAATTGAGCTATGCGGGATTAATGCGCGCCAAGGTTATCGAACGGGCGTCTTCGGGTCAGATGCCGGGGCGCCCGGCCCACGAGAAGTGCGCGACGTTCCAGGAGTTCCACACGCTGGTG
>JAFMCH010000015.1 GCA_017857875.1 Actinomycetota bacterium
AGTGCCTCCTCAGCCTCTTCGACGGTGATATCGCCACGGCCGATCAAAGCTTCGGTGTAATGCTTGCGCACGCTGCGCTTGGTTTCAATGAGCTTGTACATCAGGGGCTGGGTCAGCGACGGATCATCTGCCTCATTGTGCCCGCGACGTCGGTAACACACCATGTCGATGACGACGTCCTTATTGAACGCCTGCCTAAATTCCAGCGCCAACTGCGCGACGCGAGTAACAGCCTCAGGGTCGTCGCCGTTCACGTGAAAGATGGGCGACTGAATCATCCGGGCGGCATCGGTCGCATACACCGATGAGCGGCTGTATTTGGGAGACGTGGTGAACCCGACCTGGTTGTTCACCACAATGTGCACGGTGCCACCGGTGCGGTAACCCTGAAGTTGGGACAGGTGAAGGGTTTCGACCACCACACCCTGCCCGGCGAAGGCAGCATCACCGTGCAACAGCATCGGCAAAATGTTGTACGCCTCATCGCGGGGCAGCTGATCCTGCTTGGCACGCACGATGCCCTCGAGGACCGGATTCACCGCTTCGAGGTGAGACGGGTTAGCCGCGAGATAGACCTTGGTCTCTTTGCCATTGGGATTGGTGTAGGTACCGGACGTGCCCAAGTGGTATTTGACGTCGCCCGAGCCCTGCACGGATTCTTCACCGTAGTTACCTTCAAACTCAGCGAAGATTTGGCCGTAAGACTTGCCGGCGATATTGGCCAAAACGTTCAGTCGCCCGCGGTGAGGCATGCCGATGGCCACCTCGATGATGCCATCATCGGCTGCCTCGGCTAATACGGTGTCGATCAACGGAATCAGGGCCTCAGAACCCTCAAGGGAAAATCGTTTTTGACCGACGTACTTGGTTTGCAGAAATGTCTCGAATGCTTCGCCCTCATTGAGTTTGTGCAAGATGTTGAGTTGCTCTTCACGCGTGGGCTTCACGTGCGGCACCTCAACGCGATCTTGAATCCACCGCCGCTGCTCGGGGTCTTGAATGTGCATGTATTCGATGCCGATAGTGCGCGTGTAGGAGTCTCGCAGCACCCCGAGGATTTCGCGCAATTTCATCAAGTCGCGGCCGGCGAAACCACCGGTGGCGAACTCCCGATCGAGGTCCCACAGGGTGAGTCCGTGGGTGAGTACGTCCAGATCGGGGTGCGCCCTCTGTTCGTACTCCAGCGGGTTGATATCGGCCATGAGGTGGCCGCGCACCCGGTAGGCATGAATCACCTCTTGCACGCGCACGGTTTTGTCGAGATCTGTTTCGTGCGAGGCCGAAATATCCGCAGCCCACTGAATCGGCTCATAGGGAATGCGCAGTGAGCGGAAGACGTGTTCGTAGAAGTCGTCGTTGCCCAAGAGCAGTTCGTGAACGCGCTTGAGGAACTCACCTGATTGGGCGCCCTGGATGATGCGATGGTCGTAAGTGGAGGTCAAGGTCATGATCTTGCTGACCGCGTTGCGCACGCGAGATTCCTCCGATGCGCCCTGCCACTCGGCGGGGAACTCCATGGCACCGACGCCCACGATCGTGCCCTGGCCTGGCATCAAGCGCGGCACCGAATGTGAGGTGCCGATGGTGCCCTGATCGTGGTGCCCGCAAAGTCGGCGACCTCGAGAGAGCCGTTGCGAGCCCGACGCACGACGTCTTCATAGGCACCCCAGAAAGCGGCGAAATCCATGTCTTGGGCACCCTTGATATTCGGTACGAGCAGGGTGCGGCTGCCATCGGGCTTCGTGACGTCGATGGCCAGCCCCAAATTGACATCAGCCTCCTGAGCCACGGCGGGCTTGCCGTCGAGTTCGGTGAAGGAGAAATTCATGGCCGGCACCTGCTTGGCCGCGAGCACGATCGCGAAACCGATCATGTGGGTGAAAGACACCTTGCCACCGCGGCCGCGAGCCAGGTGGTTATTGATCACAGTCCGGTTGTCGATGAGAAGTTTGGCGGGCACATCGCGCACGCTGGTGGCGGTGGGAACGGTGAGGCTTGCCTCCATGTTGTCGACCACACGAGCGGCCGGGCCGCGCAAACGTTCGACGTGGGTGTCCGCAGCGGGCGCAGCAGCGGGCGCCGGTGCCGGCTTGGGTGCTGCCTTAGCCGCCGGGACAGGCGCTGATGCTGGTGCCGTGGCGGGAGTGGGTGCGGCGGGCGCAGCGGCGGAAGCGGGCGGCGTGGCCGGCACGGCAGCGGGGGTTCGAATAGCTGAGCCCTCCGCCGGGGTGTAATCGGCGAAAAACTCCCACCAGGCCTCATCAACGCTCGACCGGTCGGCCAGGTATGCCTGGTAGAGCTCGTCCACGAGCCACTCATTGCCCCCGAAACCTGAGGGACCAGCGGGGGGAGTGGTGGATGACGACGGTGTGGTGGAGGAAGTCACGGCTCCAGAGTAGTCGCCGGCGGTGTGACCTCGCGGGCGTGGTCTCCGCCATGAATCTGCTCAAGTGCATGGGGGATCACGGCCGTGAGCACAGACAGGGCGTCGCGTACGCCGCCGGGTGAGCCGGGCAGGTTGATGATCAACGTGTCGCGGGCAATGCCCGCAAGCCCGCGCGAGAGCATCGCCGTGGGGACGCCCTTGGCGAGGCCGGCAGCTCGCAGGGCCTCAGGAATACCGGGGATCTGTCGAGATAGCAGGGCTGCGGTGACCTCGGGAGTGCGATCGGTGGGAGTCAACCCGGTGCCACCGGTCGTCACGATGAGGTCATAGCCCGATTCAACACCCGCCCGTAGTGCGGCAGCGACCGGCTCGCCGTCGGCCACCACCACCGGACCGTCGACTCGGCTGACAAGGCTGGCCAAGCCATCAACGAGGACCGGTCCGGATCGATCCGGCCAGATACCCGCGCTGGCTCGCGTCGATGCGGTGATCACCAAAGCTCGCTTGTCGCCGGCAGTCATGAAGTCATCATGCCTGCCGGCGACTGTTGGAGCCAATGGCTTGCACGACCTCCTCGACCGCCACGAGTGAATGCCCGCTGACGAAAGTGTCGACGTGGGGAAGCGCGGCGGCCATGCCACCGGCTAAGGGGGCGAATCCTGCGGCCGCACTCCGCGGGTTTACCCAGATGATGCTGTGGGCCAGAAGATGCAGTTGTGTCATCGCACGGGCAAGAGGTTGCGGGTCGACGGTTTCCCAGCCATCAGACACGATCACGATGACCGAGCCGCGAGCCATACCGCGGCGACCATAGGTATCGACAAACTCTTGAATGGTGGCACCGATGCGCGTCCCGCCCGACCAGTCGGGCGTTGCCTGTGACACCTCACGGTAAGCCTGGTCCGGTGATCCGTCGGCTAGTGATCGAGTCAGTCGGGTCAGGCGAGTGGCGAAGACGAATGCTTCGGCACCGGCCAGTGCCGCGACCGCGCCGCGCATCAGGTGCAAATACACCCTGGCATACGGCTCCATAGAGCCCGAAACGTCGGCGATGAGAACGACTCGTCGTGGCTTTTGCGTTCGTCGTTTACGCGCCCGATGCATGGGTTCGCCGCCGGTGCGTCGGGCTCGTCGCAGTGTGTCGCGCAGATCAATGTCGTGACCACGCCGATGTCGACGCTTGCGTCGGGCCGGTCGTGTTGGCGGTACAAGCGGCAATTGTTCAACCAGACGTGTCAGGAGGCTCAGTTCTTCGGGCGAGCATTCAGCAAAATCACGTTGGGTCAGGCGCTCAACGCTGCTGGCGGCGGCCAGTAGCGAGTGGCTTTCGTCGTCATCGCTGTCACCGTCGGTTGATGGGCCGGGCGTGGCTGTGGTGAGGGGTGGGGCCTGGGCTTTTGCGTTGAGTGCGGTCGACGGTGGATCACTGTGATCACCGGCGCTGCGGGCTGCACCGCTCGGTGCGGCATCTGCTGGCGTGTCAGTGTTGGTGAGGTGCACGATGCCGGAAAAGAATCTATGAAAAGTGCTGTCGTAGAGCCGAATGTGATCGCGTTGGCTGATCAGATTGACGCGCCCCAGCCAATACAGTTCATCGAGCGAACTTGGAGTGGCGAGAAAGATCGAATCGAGAAAACGCGACGTGCGCGCAGGGGTGACCGGAAGCCCCGCCACACGTAATTGCTGGCCGAAGGCTGCCCCGAGTGCCGCGAAATCAACGCTCACTGCCCCACGGTAATTCTGCCGCGCGCACCATGTCTTGATCCTCTCGATACTTCAGCACCGAGGTGAGGGTCTGGGTTGCTGCCTGGGAGTCCAGGTGCGTCAGCCCGAGCAGCGTTGCTGCCTGAACCCAATCGATGGCCTCAGCGATGCCCGGTGGTTTTTGCAGCGGTAGTTCACGCAACTGGTCGATGGCTTGGGCGATATCTGTCACCAACAATGACGCGGCCTGCGGCACGCGGGCTCGAATAATCGCAGCAGCTCGATCTAGGTCCGGGTATTCGATCCAGTGATAGAGGCACCGACGTTTGAGTGCGTCGTGCAAATCACGGGTGCGGTTGGAAGTGAGGATGATGATCGGCGGATGAGTCGCGGCCAACGTGCCGAGCTCGGGGATTGTCACGGTGGCCTCGGCGAGGAGTTCGAATAAGAACGCCTCGAACTCTTCATCGGCTCGATCGACCTCGTCGATCAGCAACACCGCCGGGCGCGGACCGGGGTGCTCCAGGGCTTGGAGCAGTGGTCGTTCGAGTAGGTAGTCACGCTGGAAAAGAGACTGTTCGGTCAATGCTGTGTCGTTACTTTCCGCAATGCGGATTGCCAGCAGTTGACGCGCGTAGTTCCACTCGTACAGGGCTTCTGCGGCATCAATGCCCTCAAAACATTGGAGGCGAATGAGGGGAGTGTCGAGCACGCGGGCCAACGACTTAGCCGCCTGTGTCTTGCCGACACCCGCTTCGCCCTCGAGTAGCAGAGGTTGCGGTAGGCGTGCGGCACAGAACATGGCCGTGGCCAATCCAGCATCGGTGAGGTAGTCCGCATGCCCCAACGCAACGGCCAAGGTGGTCACATCAGGAATCAGGTCGGCAACGGCATCGTTGCGGGGACTGTGCGTCATCGATGGCAGGTGAGGTAGTTAGCGTCGCCGTCGAGCGATCAACCACACGATGCCGATGATGGTCACGACAGCGATAATGACCGGCACGGCTCGCTTGAGCACTGGCGCGCCCGCGGTGCCGAGCAGATCGATGCTGTCTGCCGCTTGCGGGAGCACGACCGGAGTCGTCGGCGTCGCCGGTTCTGAGCCGTCACCAGTCGGGGCGGGGGCGACAGACTGTGCGGCCATGACGGCCTCCAGATTGCCCGCGAATTGGTCAATGATGCGCCCGGCGACGTCCTGCATGACTCCGCGGCCAAACTGCGCGGGCTTTCCCGTGACGGTCAGATCGGTGGTGACGTCCACTCGGGTTCGATCCGGAGCCTCTGCAACGAGCTGGGTCGTCACCAGCGCTTTGGCAGTGCCTGATCCGCGTGTTTCCTTGCCCGTGCCCTCAATCACGGCGCGATGCGTCGCGGCATCCTTTTCGATGAACGATGCGGCACCCGAATAGGTCATGTTGACCGGCCCGAGCTTGACCTTGACCTTGCCGGTGAAGTTGTCACCCTCATGAGTGTCCAAGGTGGCACCAGGCATGCAGGGCGCGATCGCTTCGACGTCAAGGAGTGTCTTCCACACGTCGTCGATGCTGGCGGGAACAATGAACGAGTTAGTGAGATCCATGCACGTCTCCTGGTATTCCGATCGAGTGATGAACGACACTAGTGCTATGAACGCGCCCATGTCTTCGAATCGGCCGTCTGATGAGCCGGTCGAGCCGCTACCGGTCATTGAGGTGCACCTATTCGCAGCGGCCCGATCCGCGGCCGAAGCGGACGTACTGGTGATTGAGGCGCGCAGTGTGCACGATGTGCTGGCGGCACTCGCTGCCCGCGGAGCGGCCCTGGCCGAGGTGCTCAAAAGATGCTCGCTGCTGGTGAACGGTTCGGCCCTGCACGGTGATGATTACGCGCTGGCCCAAGGCGACCGCATCGACGTGCTGCCGCCTTTTGCGGGTGGCTAGTTAGCCGCCGATAGCACTCATGGGCCGCTGCGGCTGAATGAAACTCGGGTCATTGATGCCGTGACCGGGTTGTTTAGCCGCGAGGCTCGCATGCAAGCGCCGGCGGATCTCGGCGGCCACCTCGGCGTCACTGAGCGTCTCGTCGCGCAGCACTGAGCGAAGATCGGATTCTTCACGCGCGAATAGGCAATTGCGTAGTTGACCATCAGCGGTCAGTCGCACCCGATCGCAGTTACCACAAAATGGCCGCGTCACACTCGCGATGATGCCAACGGTTTCGGGGCCGCCGTTGACAAAGAACTCCTCTGCGGGAGCCGAACCACGCACCGGTACCGGCGATAAATCAAATGCGGCAGATAGTTTTTCGAGAATCTGCTCGGCGGTGACCATCTTGTCGCGGTGCCAGATACCGCCGGCATCGAGGGGCATCTGCTCGATGAAACGAAGCCGCCAACCCTCATCGAGGGCGCGTTGCAGCATGCTGGCTGCTTCATCGTCGTTGATGCCCGGCATCAACACGGCGTTGATCTTGATGGGTGCAAGGCCGGCCACGCGCGCGGCAGCGAGCCCAGCGAGAACATCGTCGAACCGATCTCGATGCGTCATCTGCTTGAAGCGATCGCGGTCGAGGGTGTCCAGGCTGACGTTGACCCGCTCAAGGCCCGCATCACGCAAGGGCCCGGCTAGCCCCGCCAAGCGCAGCGCATTTGTTGTAATCGAGGTGCGGGGTGGACGCGGGAGTTGATGAATACGTTCGACCACATCAACCACGTCGGGGCGCAGCAGCGGTTCGCCACCGGTCAGGCGCACTTCATCGATGCCCTCATCGATAGCCGTCGCAAGGACCGTCATGAGTTCATCGGTCGTCAGTAACTCCGCGCTAGGCAGCCAGTCGGCGAAATCAGCGGGCATGCAATAGGTGCAGCGCAAAGAGCATCGGTCGGTGAGTGAGACGCGCAGGTCTCGATGGACCCGCCCGTAGGTGTCCACCAGGGTGCTCGTCGGCGCCTGCGTCATTGGATCAACGTCCTTCCTCACGCGGCTAGCCCGCAACAATCACTTTAGAGCCCTAAAGTCCGGGCGATGACCAATAACTGAACCTCGCTGGCGCCTTCGACGACCCGAAGCATGCGCAGATGTCGAAGGACTCGCTCGATGGGTCCCTCGCGCATGAGGCCCATGCCGCCATAAGCCTGAAGTGCCCGATCGGCGACCTCATAGGCCCATTCGGTGGTGGCGTACTTCGTGATCGAGGCATCACCCATGATGGCCAGCGCATCGCCCTCCTCATCGACACGCCAGGCAAGGTGATAGACCAGCCAGCGCATGGCTTCGATGTCGACCTTGCTACGCGCCAACGGAAATGACACGCCCTGGAACTTGGCCAGTGGCTTACCGAAGGCTGTTCGCGAGCGGGTGTGCTCGGTGGCTGAGTTGAGGCAGAACTCGGCGAGGCCTAGTGCCTGCGCGCCGATGTATGCCCGACCGGCATTGAGAAAAGACATAGCCTCCAAGAAACCCATGCCGACTTCTCCGACGACGTGATCGGCGGGTATGCGGGCATTGTCAAAGAACAGTTCGGCCGGATGCGAATCCGACAGGTTGTATTGGGTTTGACCCACTCGATACTGATCGCGGGGCACGACGAACGCGGTAATGCCGCCAGCGGCTCGCTTTTCTGCGTCGGTGACAGCAAAGACGATCGCAAAGTCGGCATCCGCACCGTTGGTGATGTAGTGCTTGGCACCATTAATGACCCACTCGTCATTGTCGAGCACAGCTCGGGTGCTGATGGCCTGCGCGTCGCTGCCGGCCTCGGGCTCTGATAGCGCGAAGCACATTGTTTTATGAGCGGCAGCGACAGGCAGCAGGTATTCCGGCCACAGATGAGTGGGCAGTTTGAGGAGCAAGGTCGACGGACCAGCCGGGTTGGGTGGGGCGATGGCGGCCATCGCTAGTCGTAGCCCACTCGCTGCTGCATCTTCGACGAGCAGCGTCGTACCCAGCACGCTGAGGTCTTGGCCACCTACTGCTTCAGGCAGGTAGGCGGCATAGAAGCCCGCCTCTGCGCTGCGTTTGCGCACCTCATCGACCACCGGTTGAGCGTTCGAGGCATCGGTATTGGCCCCCCAAAAGATTCGCGCGTACTCCTCTTCGCGTGGCCTGACCTCGCGGTCAATGAAGTCAGCGAATGCTTCCCGGAGCGCGGTGATCTCGGCGGGGATGGAGAAATCCATGGGTTCATCCTGCCCTAATCAGCCCGATGTGGTGTCCGATTAGTGAGTGGAGGAGCCGACCTCGATGAGCCAGCCGCTGGCCTGCCACGCCTCGGTGCCACCGTCGACGTTGATTGCTTCGATCCCTTGGCGTTCCAGGAAGGTACAGACCTGCCAGGAGCGCCCGCCGCTTTGGCAGATCACGTAGGCGGGGGAATGGGTGGGAAACTCCGAGGCTCGCACGGGCACGGTCGCCATCGGAATATGCACCGCGCCCGGTACGTGGCCATCATCGAATTCATAGGCTTCACGAACATCAATCACGACCGCACCGCCAGCGTCAAGGGCTGTCTTCAGGTCATGGATGCTGGCGTTGTGCATGGGTAACTCCCGGGTCCGTTGAGGAACAATGCCGAGACCACGCTATACCCCCAGGGGTACTACTTCAGCATCGAGTCGACGGTGTTGCGCTTGCCGAGCGCTTCCAAACTCATGCCCTTCGTTTCGCGAATGAACTTGGCGACGAAGGGGATGGAAAGAATGGCAAAGATGGTGAAGATTCCGTAGGCCAAGCCCAGGCTGATCGACGATAGCGGGGGGAACGCGGTAGAGACCAAGAAGTTCGCGACCCACTGCGCGGCCGCGGCCAAAGCCAGCGCGGCAGCTCGGATTCGGTTGGGGAACATTTCGCCGAGCAGCACCCACACGACTGGCCCCCAGGTTGCGGCAAAGAATGCGACGTAGAGATTGAACGCGATAACCGCGACGATGTCGACGCCATCGCCGAGAACGGGCTGTCCGTCTGCGTTGACGGTGGCCGTGCCGAACACGAACGTCAAGATGGCCAACATGACCACCATGCCGCTCGAACCCACCAGGAGCAGCGGTTTGCGGCCCACTCGATCGATCAATGCGATGGCTACGAGAGTGAACGTGACGTTGACGATGGTGGTGATGAGGGATGTTTCAAAAGCTTGGCTTTCGCTGAAGCCCACTGCCTGCCAGATGGTGTTGGAGTAGTAGAACACCGCGTTGATGCCGACAAACTGCTGGAACACACTCAGCAAGATGCCGATCCACACGATGGGCATGAGGCCAAAGGTGCGGCCACGAAGATCAGATAGTCGCGGTGCATGATCACCGGCCAGAGATTCGCGAATCTGGTCGATGATCGCCCCGACGCTGCCCTTATAGATCGACTCAAGAACTGCCGTCGCTTCTTTCTCGCGCCCGATCGACATCAGGTACCGAGGTGACTCTGGTAGTCGAGAGGCGAGCCCGGCATAAATCAAGGCCGGCACAATCATCGTGAGGAACATCCACTGCCAGGCCGCCAGGCCGAACAGCCAGTCGTTGGTCGAGGCGCCGCCGGCGGCCCGCAGAATCAAGAAGTTGATCAGGCCGGTGGCAAAGATGCCGACCACGATGGCTAACTGCTGCATCGAACCCATGCGCCCGCGCATGGGGGCCGGGGCGATTTCGGCGATGTACATCGGGGCCATCACGCTGGCCACGCCGATCCCCGCACCGCCGATGAATCTCCAGATGGTCAAGTCGGCGGCACCGAAGGGAAAGGCCTGCCCGATGGCGGCTACGGCAAACAGCCCCGCTGCCATCAGCATGACGGGTCGACGGCCGTACTTTTCCGCCAGCGAGCCGGCAAACCAGGCCCCGATCGCCGATCCGATCAGGGCTACGGAGACAACGAAACCCAACTCAAGGGCGTTGAGATTAAACGTCGTCTTGATCGCATCAGCGGCTCCGTTGATGACCGCCGAGTCGTAGCCGAACAAGAAGCCGCCGAGGGCTGCGGTGCCGGCAAGGACGAAAACCCGGCCGGCGCGATAGTCAGGCCCCAAGGTGGTGACGGCGGTCATGTGTCTCCTCGTGATGGCATGGTGCGTGCAGTGACGAAAGTGTGCCCGGTCTTGGCCGGTATTGCACCTAAACGTCTAATCTCGACGTCATGTTGGCCTTGGAGTCCTTGATTCAATTTCGTCCCGTCCATCGCGACAGCCCCGAGCAGATGACCATGGTGTGGGAGGTGCCGCCTGGTTGGCGGCAGGGTCGAGGAGCGTGGGGCGGTCTGGTGGCGACGGCGGTCGTGCGGGCAGCGGTCGCTGCAGAGGGCACCTCTCGGCCCGTACGAGCCGTGAATCTGGCCTTCCTCGCGCCGGTATTGAGCGGCGATGTGATCGTAACGGTCACCGAGTTGCGACGGGGTTCTGCGACCTCCACCTGGCGGGTAGAGGTCACTGATGTGCAAAGCCCGGGCATCGTCGTGCACGGATTGGTGATCTTGGGTGACGCTCGCACCACCGGAATTGATGAAATCCTCCGCCGGGATGAATCCGATGCGCAGATGCCATCGGTGGCGCCGTGGCGAGATCAAGCGTCCATTGACATCGCGCCACCGCTAGGCCCGGAGTTTTCGTCTCAACTGATCTATCGCCCGATTCAAGGTTTTCCCTACAGTGGCTCGACCGATGATGTGTCCTGCTGGATTTCCTATGGTGATGTCGAGTGGGATGCTGCCGCCCTGATTGGCCTGGTGGATGCCATGTGGCCGATTGCTATCGTGCGGATCACCGAACCGCGACCCGTGGCGACCATTAACTTCACCGCCTCGCTGCTGGTCGACCCTGCGACGGTTGCTGCCGATGAGCCGTTGTTGCATGTGAGTAAATCCATCGGTGTGTATGACGGCTACAGCACCGAGCACCGCCAATTGTGGACCGCAGACGGTCGGCTGGTCGTCGATAATCCGCAGGTTATTGCGGTGATTCGATAATGCGGTACCTGCAGAGGGAGTCATCGTCATGAAGCACGCATGGGCCACAGTTGCCAAGGTCGCAGATTGGCTGGGTCCGGATCGCAGTTTGACCGAACGGATCGCGTTGTTCTCCGCGATGGCTGTGGTCGGTCCGAGTTTCGAACCGGGCCTGCAGCCACGGCGGACCGTGCATCAAGCGGTTGCTACCGGTGTCATTTCCGGAGCGACCTTGGTGACCGTGACCGTAGCTCAGAGTTCTATCGAGGCGTTTGGGCGAGTCGTGAGTCGTGGTCGCAGCGATCACATGAGCCTGATGCGTCGAGCGTTAGGTACGGCGGCAGTGAACGCGGGTGTGGCCGCGCTGGGATACGGCGTCGCCCGGTTGCTGCCATCACGCCACGACGAGTCCTTGCGTCGGGGTCTGGTTCGCGTTGCGGCACAACGGATTGGTCACGCCGCTGTAATCACCACGGCCGCGGGAGCTGCGTTAGCCGGACTTGATGCCATCGAGCGTCGATCGCCTCGGGCCTCGTGGGTCAATCACGTGCCCATTGCTATTCCGGCGGGGATCGCTGTCGCCAGCATTCATATCGTGAGGGTTCGCCGCGAGATGGATCGGCAAGGTGATCCGCCTGCCAGCGCCGTGTCGGCGTTCCCCTCGGTAGCACTCGGCGCCATCGTGGGCACGGGCGTGTGGGTCATCCACATTGGTGAGCGCACGTTGGCCCGTGTGGTCGGGGTCGCAGTGCGTCGGTTCGTCCCGCAGATGACGCCCCTGTCCTGGCCGGTAGGGCATCTGGTGTCTGCTTCGGTCATCGGTGGCGGTGTCTACGTGGCCTACCTGTTCGTTTTACGTCAAGCTGAACAAGGTGGTGTTGCCATGGAGGCAGCACACCAAACTGCCGTCGAGTCAGCGAGTGTTTCTGGTGGCCCGGGAAGCATCATCGCCTTCGCCGATCTGTCCCGCGAGGGGCGACGATTCGTCAACATGGCATTGTCGTCCGAAGACATTGAATCCGTGATGGGAGCGCCGGCTCTGCGCGAACCCATCAGAGTATTCATACCGTTGGCGTCAGCGGTCACACCGCAGGAACGAATCGGATTGGCTCTCGATGAGTTGGTCAGAACGGGTGCATTTGATCGTGAGGTCTTGTGCCTAGCCTCGCCAACCGGGTCTGGCTACATCAACTACGTCATGAGTGAAACCTTGGAGTTTCTGACACGTGGCAATTGCGCGACCGTCGCCTTGCAGTACTCACTGCGCCCGTCTCCCTTGTCTTTGGATCGCTCGGCCACCGGCGTCGACCAGAATCGAGCGCTTCTGTTCGCCATTTCCGGTTATCTGCGTGCACTGCCTGATGATCGTCGGCCGCGCCTGGTGTTATTCGGTGAAAGCCTTGGGGCGTTGACGTTATTGGATGCTTACTATCTGCGCACCACTCAGGCGATGGAACACGACCACATCTTCGGGGGCCTGTTTCTGGGCGCACCTGAGGCGACGCGGTTTCTTCGGTCGTGGCGGTCACTGACTGACACCGTCGACCCTGATGGGCGACTTGTCGAGGTCGACAATTTCTACGAGTATGAGCAGTTGCGCCTGGCTGAACGACGCCCGTTCGTCGTTGTCAATCATCACGATGATCCGATCCCGAAATTTGGCGCGGGGTTGATCGTGCGCGTGCCGACCTGGCTAGGCGATCCACAAGATCGTCCGGCTGGAATTCCTCGGTCAACTCGATGGCGCCCCCTGACGACCTTTGTTTTGACCGGAGTTGACTTGGTCAACGCCATGGATGTGATTCCCGGGCGATTTACCCGACGAGGTCATGATTATCGAACTGATATTCCTGACTTTGTGCGTGAGGTATATGGCCTGACGGCAACACCTGAGCAGTGTGAAGCAGTCGAGAAAGCATTGCGGGAACGTGAGATGCGCTGGGCCCGCCAACGTGTGGTGGCCGAGCAATTTGCTCGCGCGAAGGAAGCAATAGCGCGTGAACTCACCACATGGGGAGTATTGGATGGATGAGCCGATGTCAGCAGAGGATTCGAAGTCAGGTCCTTTGGCGGGACTGCGTTTCATCGAGATGGCCGGCATCGGACCGGCGCCATTTGCCTGCATGGTCTTAGCCGACCTGGGGGCGACGGGTATTCGCATTGAGTCCCCACGGCCAGGATTGTCTTTGGGTGCACCGCAACGCGACATCACGCGGCGCGGCCGACCCGGCGTTGTCGTTGACCTGGCCCAGCCGGCCGGGGTGAAACTGCTGTTGCAGTTAGTAAGCCAGGCCGATGTGTTGGTCGAAGGGTTTCGCCCCGGGGTGATGGAGCGACTGGGTGCGGGGCCGACCGAATGCCTGGCCAGGCAACCGAGACTGGTGTACGGGCGAATGACCGGATGGGGTCAAGAAGGTCCGTTTGCGCGGGTGGCCGGACATGACCTGACCTACCTGGCCGCCGCTGGCGTCTTGGCACACGTCGGGCGGCGCGGGCAACCACCGACCCCACCGCTGAACCTCGTTGCCGACTATGGCGGTGGGGCGATGCTCTTGCTTGTTGGTCTACTCGCCGCGCTATGGGAGTCACGGGCGTCGGGTCAGGGTCAGGTCGTTGACGCCGCGATGATTGACGGTGCTGCACTACTGATGAGCATGTACCACTCTCTGAGTGATCAGGATCTATGGTCGACCGAGCGCGGGGTTAACCTCTTAGACTCAGGCGCGCCGTTTTATGACGTGTATCGAACCGCTGATGATGGCTGGCTTGCGGTGGCGTGCTTGGAACCGGCGTTCTACCAGAGTTGGCTGGAGGTCGCTGGTCTAGCTGAGCGCGGGCTTCCCGAGCAGTTTGATGTCGCGCAATGGCCGGTGTTGCGCAGCGCATTCGAGCAGGCGGTTGCGAGCAAGAGCCGCGCGGATTGGGCCGAGTTGCTCGCCGGTGCCGATGCCTGCGCTGAGGTCGTGTTGTCGATGACAGAGGCCGCTTCGCACCCTCAACTTGCGGCTCGCGCAACCATGGTGACCCACGATGGACTCGTGCAGGCCGCGGCGGCACCTAGGTTTTCGCGCACTCCCGCAGCAACGTCGCGACACATGTCATCGACCGATGGCAGTGTTTTCGAAGCGTGGGGATTGGCGCCCGATGCGATTGTTGATCTGCGTGCTGCTGGGGTGATCTCGGGCTAGCTCAGGCTCGGTCTTGACCCAACTGCGATGAGTGAAGATGTTGCAGGATAGGCAATATTGGCAAGAGAGACTTCTCAATAGCCTGTGCACAGGCGACGAATGTGTCGATATCACCGCCTGCCGGATCGTCGATTTCGTCCCACGTCGCGAGTGGCTCATCGCCGAGTGACTCAGGCAGCGCCCACGGCGTCTGGGCTGGTTGAGCCTGGGCGTAGAAGACCAGTCGGGGCAACGTGATGGTGCGAGCCGCAGCGGCGGGGAACATTCGCCGGATGAACTGCACGTGATCGCGCTCGAAGGCCACCACCACATCAGCTTGATCACAAAGTTCGCTATTGAGCGTGGTGCTGCGATGCCCGGGGGCACTGGTATTCACGGCATCAAGGGCCGCCAGGGTGCGGACACTCGAGGGCAAACCAGGGATGGCAAAGGTGCCAGCCGACGTCACTGTCCACTCCGGGCGTTCGCGGCGAGTGAGCGAGGCAGCAATGACCGAGCGCGTGGCATTGCCTGTGCAGACGTAAAGAATTCGCGGGGGTCGCGGTTGTGTGCGGGATATCGGGGTCATGGTGGCGTCCATCATGTCGCTGGCTAATCTGCAGGGGAGCTTGCGGGTGGTCAGCCCGCCGACATCATTACCGACTTGGGAGGTACACGTGGCGGAACTGTGCGCGAATCGAGTGGTTGTCATCACCGGAGCAGGGCGCGGCATTGGTCGTGAGCATGCCCTTGCGTTCGCGCGGGAAGGCGCCAAGGTGGTCGTCAATGATCTCGGTGGAGCGACCGATGGCAGCGGTAGCGACGAGACACCGGCTCAGCAGGTGGTCGAGGAGATTCGTGCACTTGGTGCACAAGCGATCGCGTCCACTCACGATGTATCGGATTGGGACGGCGCGAAAGCACTGATCGATCTAGCCCTTGATACGTTCGGGGGCCTTGACGTGGTTGTCAATAATGCGGGTATTTTACGCGACCGCATGTTTGTGAACATGACGCCACAGGAGTGGGATTCGGTCATGGCAGTGCATTTGCGTGGCACCTTTGCGGTAAGTCGACACGCTGTTGATTACTGGCGCGCCCGAGCGAAGGCGGGGGAGAGCAATGAGGCCCGCATCATCAATACGTCGTCTCCGTCCGGGATCTTCGGAAACATCGGGCAGGCGAACTATGGTGCCGCGAAGGCGGGCATTGCGACGTTTACGGTGATTTTGGCTGATGAGTTGGGTCGTTTGGGAGTGACGGCCAACGCGATTGCGCCGATCGCTCGCACGCGCATGACCGAGAACCTCGTGGGGTTGATGGAAGACACCGCCGGTAGTAGTTCGGCGGATGATGGTGCCGACTTCGATGCCTTTGATCCGGCCAATATCTCGCCCCTGGTCGTGTGGTTGGGCAGTCCTGCTTCGGCGGGTGTGACCGGTCGGGTGTTCACCGTCGGTGGGGCTGAGATCGGTGTCGCTGAGCCGTGGGTGAAGGGGCCCACGGTGACGCACACGCAGCGGTGGACACCCGAGGAACTCAGCGAGGTGCTACCCGCTCTGGTGGATCAAGCACGTGGCAACTCCGACATGGCTGGGATGCCGCGACCGAAGGCCTAGGCCGCTTGATCGATGGACCCAAGATCAATCGCTTGGGCCCGACGCAGGATTCGGTCGATGTAGTTTTCGGTCTCCGGAAATGGTGGAACGCCGTCGTAGCGCAGGACATTATTGAACCCGGCGTTATAGGCCGCCAGCAGGTTCACCAGGGGGTCGCCTGGCACACCCTCGACGAGTCGGAGATTGACGCAATTGAGTGCGGCTGCTGAGTGGATCGCATCGATGGGGTTCCACACGCTGGCCACACCATCCCCGTCGGCGTCGATTCCGTATTGAGCCCATGTCTCGGGCATGAACTGGGCGATGCCCTGGGCTCCCACCGGGCTCACAGCCTCAGGGTTCCAGGCGCTTTCGGAGGCAAGTTGGGCGGCGAGCACCTCAGGCGGTACGGCGCGACACCGTGCTGCTGCCGAGACAATGACCGCGCGGTATTCCTGGGGCACCTCGATAATCTGCGCATCCTTCACTCGATCAAGGCCGCCGAGGGCCAAGAAGGCGCCACCGGCGACAGTCGCGGCCACCATGGCAATGGCGGTTACCGCGGCGATGATGCGCGTGGTGGTGGTCACCACACCACGGTAACCCGCCATGGACGTTATTTGCGCCATGAGATCGCGGCTATCGCCTCGGGCGAGCCGTACGGTTAAGGCATGAACTCCGTGCCCCGTGATCTAGATGGCCTAGGGATCTCTGACATGTTTGCCACGCGACTGAAAGAGGCCGTAGCCGGACTGGGGCGGTTCAATCTGGCCGTGTTCGGCAAGACCGGGGCGGGCAAGTCCACTCTGATCAATGCCGTATTTGGCAGCGAGGTGGCACCCACCGGAATGGGGGAATCGGTCACCCGCGGCCTGAACTACTACCCCCACGCCGGAGGCACCTTCGGTTTGTACGACTCCGAGGGGTTTGAAACAGGGGTTTCTGGAGACGCCATTCTTGCTGGTCTGCAACAGTTTGTGTCCGGTAGCAGGGCAGACACAGCAGATCGACACATTCATGCGGTGTGGTACGTCGTTCGCTGGTCAGATCGTCGTTTTGAAGTTCCCCAGCAGTCCTTTGTGCGCGGATTAGCCGCGATGGGGCTTCCGGTGATCATGGTGGTCACTCAGGTGCCGACCCGCGTGGGGCACGGCAATGAGGGCACCAGCATTCATCCAGATGCGCAGGCTTTTGCCGCGTATCTGCGCGATCTCAATCTGCCCCTGTCACCGAACAACCGGGTCATCTTGACCAATGCTCAAGCAGATCCCTTCACCGACGCCGCGGTCTTTGGAGTCACGGAGTTGCTCGAGGCGACCTACGAGGTCGTGCCGCAGGTGGCCACGGCCGCGTTGACGGCCGTGCAGATCTTGGACTGGGAGCGTAAAAGACAGGCGGTCCGACGAATAATTCGCCAATCGGTCGTTGTAGCGGGGGGTGTGGGAGCCACGCCGATTCCGTTCTCGGACGCGGCGGTGTTGGTGCCCACTCAGGTCACCATGATTGCGCGCATCACCGCCGCCTACGGTTTACCGGCCGATCGATCCCGCACCCTGGCGGCGGCCGCCGCAGTCGTCCTGACCGGCGGTGCCACCATGGCCGGGCGGTATTTGGCGGGCACCTTGTTGAAGTTCGTGCCCGGTGGCGCGGTTGCCGGATCGGCGATTTCCGGCGCGGTGGCCGGTTCGCTGACCCAGGCCGTCGGCACCGCTTGGGCGAGAGTGTGTGAGCACGCCTTGTCGTTGCCGCCCGAGGAGCGGGAGGCTTTCTTGTCCGGCCCCGGGCCCCGTGATCTGTTTGTTGCTGCCATGAAGCGCAAGCCAGGTCGCAAGTAAGTTGCTACGGTCTAACTGGCGTCAGGGGACGCCTGAGACGGACGAGGAGTGCCCAATGAAGAAGTGGCTGGTAACGGCGGTGGCCTTAGCAGGAGCGACGGCAGGTGTGATCGCCTGGCGTAGCCGACAGGCCAATGACGTGGTGGGGACGACGGCGGATGCATGGGCAGACCAGTTCGGCCAGGTGGCCGATCGCGCTGCCGCCGGGGTGGGCTCGCTTAGCCAGCAGGCGGCTGATTTGGCCGATCGCACGGCGCGCACAGTCTCCGATGCTGCCCATGGGGCCGCCGACACAATCCACGGCACTCAGCCTGCGGCTGACGCGGTCACCCAGACCGCTGCTACGGCGGCTGCCACCGTGGCGCAGGCCGCCGATGCGACCCAAGAGGCCGCCACCTCGGCCGCAGACCGCGCCGGTGAGGCCGCTGAACAGGCCGCCGATGTGGCTGGACGGGCCGCGGAATCAGCAGCCCGAGCCGCTGCAACACCGGCCGCGCCAACACCGGCCGCGCCAACACCGGCCGCGCCAATACCGACCCCAGCTGACCTACGGCCGAAAACTCCAGCGGCTAAACCCGCGGCTAAACCCGCGGCCAAGAAGCCCACGGCAAAAAAGCCTGCGGCCAAGAAGGCACCTGCTGCTGACGCCGACGAGCAGAAACGACCCCGGCAGCGCACCCATGGTGGTCAAGCAGTGGCGGAGGACACTGAGGACAAGGCCTGAGCTGTCAATACCTGCTCGGGAACAAATCGGCCTCTCGCGGCGTTGTGGTGAGTACTAACGAAAGGAAATGCCATGCGTGATCCGGCCGAACTCATCACTTGGCACGACCAGCCAACGCCTCGTGGAGTTGACACGAGCCCTCGGGTGCTCGTCCACGCCATGACCGGGTTTGTTGACGCCGGTCAGGTGCAAACCTCTACCGCGACCCAGTTGCTCGCCGGCGATTCGCGCCTGCTGGCCACCATTGACACCGATGAGGTGTTTGACTACCGCGCCCGTCGGCCGCGTATGACCTTTGTGGTCGACCACTTCGCATCTATCGAGTTACCCGAAATTGCACTGTATGAAACCCACGATGAGGCCGGTCGCCTGATGTGGGTGCTCACCGGGCCCGAGCCTGATGTTCAGTGGCAAAGATTCGTGGCGGCGGTGGTGTTGATGATTGAACGGCTCGACATCGATCTCACCGTCAGCCTCGCCGGTATTCCGTGGCCCACTCCCCATACCCGCCCCCCGGGTGTCACCTGGCACGGCACCGATCGCAGCATGCTCGATCAGCAACCGGCCATGCTCGGCACTATCGAGGTGCCCGGTCATATCGGTGGGTTACTTGAACTGACGCTCGCTAACGCCGGCCGCTCAGCATTGGGTATCGCGGCGCATGTGCCCCATTACGTGGCCCAGGTTGACTATCCGCGTGCGGCGATTGCCCTGTTGGAGTCATTGCAGGAGGCAACCGGCCTTACGGTCTCGACCGAGGTTCTACGACCCGGAGCTGAAAAGGCCGAGGCGGATATTTCTGATCAAGTGGCCCAGTCAGAAGAGTTTGTGTCTGTGCTGGCGGCCCTCGAGCAGCAGTACGACCAAATGTCAGCGATGCGCGCTGCTGCGGCTGCTTCAGCACAGGAGTTCGCCCCTGACGGACATATTCCCTCGGGTGATGAAATTGCTGCGCAGGTGGAGCAATTCTTGGCCGACATGGACGAACCCCAAGACGAGGCTGGCCAGGCTTCCTAAGGCAGGAGCCTCGCGTCGATGAGTTGCGGGCTAGGCACAGTCAGCCCATGTGACACAACACGCGCAGGGTGTCTACCTGCGGGTCGTGGGCACCGCGAACGTATCCGTGCGGAGCCTGCGCCGAAGCTTGCAGGAAGTCGACGACCTGTTGGGTGATGAGTTCGCCGGGCAGCACATTGGGCACGCCAGGTGGGTAGGCCGCCAACGAATCAGCGCTGATGCGCCCGACGGCGGCAATCGCGGGCACGATCTCACTTGCGGCGAAGGTGGCCGCTCGCAGCGACATCACTCGTGCGCCGGCTTCAGGTAGTTGATGCACGGTGGTGTGGCGCTGCCCCGCGTGCGGCATGTGTTGGAGGGCGTTGATAAACCGTTCTGTGTCTAGCTGACTGCCCGCGGCCACAAGTGCCACGATCACCGCATCGGTCGACATCTCCACCTGGATGCCGTGATCGTGGAAGAGTCGAGCGCGAACCTCGTGCCCGGTGATGCCGCAGCCGCGAGTGTCGATCACGATGCGCAGTGGATCAATAGCGAAGACTGCCTGATGTGACGCCATCTCGTCGGTGACGATCTGGAAACGTGAATCACGTCGAAGCCCTGCGCGAACCCGATCGGCGGTCTCGATGCTCGCACCGATGGCGTCGGTGTCGCACACCAACTGACGCCGAGCCAGGTCGAGCGATGCGAGCAGGAGCGCTGATTCGCTCGTGGAGGTCACCATGCGACGGGCTCGCTCGATGTGATCACCGAGCAGATCCGCCCAGGGACCGTGGCCTAGATGCAACATGGCCGATTGGCCCAGGCTGCCACCGAGTTTGTGGGTACTCGAAATCGCCACATCTGCGCCTAGTCGCAGGCCATTGACCGGCAACCTGGGGTGAAAGCCCAGGTGCGCCCCCCAGGCCTCATCGACGATCAGCGGCACGCCGTGGCGATGGGCGACCTCGGCGAGGCCGCGAATATCGCTCACAGCACCGAAATACGACGGACTCACCACATAGGCCCCTAATGCTGCGGGGTGCTCGGATAGCGCTGCGTCCAGGTCAGCCGGGGTGAGGCCGTGTGCGATCCCGCGTGCTTCATCAAGTCCAGGTGCGACCGTCACCGGGTCGATGCCGGCCAAGGTCAGGCCGTCCATGACCGAGGAGTGCACGGACCGTTGCACGATTATCTGCTGCGTGAGTCGACCTCCGACCGAGGGGTGCTGTGAGGGGCGAAGTTGGGTGGCTGCGCTGGCGAGTGCGACGCAGGTAATGAGATTGCCTTGACTTGCACCGGCGGTGAGAAACCAGGTGGTGTGCGCCCCCCATGCTTGGGCTGCGAGTTCGCGGGCCTGGTCGAGGGGGGTGACATTGCCCGCCGGGTCGGCATCGATCCCATCAGTGAGTGGCGCGATATCAAGACACATCAGGTCAGCGCCGAAGTAGGCGCCCACGCCACTCGTGCTGGTGGCCGCGTGACCGGGAACACTCGCCCGCATGAGTGCACTCGGGCCGCGTGTGAAGGCCAGCTCGCGGAGTGCCTCGGCATAGGGCGCCGTGCTGTTCGGGGGAGCCGCACTACCGGGAGCGTCATCGGAAACCGCCCCGTGGGACTGCAGTCCGGGCAGGTCGGCGTGGGCATGTGGACGCATGCCTTCAGCATGAGGTCCCGCAGCATTAAAGGGAATAGCGATGTTTATGGGTTCAGCACCATAATCTATATGGTGATCGGCTAGGCTGCACGCGTGCAGACAGCCAAGACCACCGTGGGTTCGTCGGTCGAGGGGCCCGACCTGCGCTCCCTTGATTTGCGTCAACTCGAGGTGCTCCGCGCGATTGCGGCCACCGGGTCGATGGCCGCGGCGGCGCGGTCGCTGCACGTGTCGCAACCCACCGTGGCCCATCACCTGGCCACCCTGGAGCGCGCATTGGGCTCGCGGGTGGTCGACCGTGGCCCGCGCGGAGCCACGCTCACCCCGATCGGGCAGGTTTTTGCCGAGCGGGCCGAATTGGTGCTGGAGCAACTGGCCTCGGCTGCTCGTGAGGCTCGCACCATGGCGCAGTGGGGGATTCCGACCCTGCGCATCGGTACGTTCTCCAGTGCCGGTGGTGCTTTATTGCCCGCCGCCGCCGCCGAGGTGCAACGACGCACCGGTGTGCGAGTGGAGTTACAAGAAGCCGAAACCATCGAACTACTCGACGAACTTGACCGGGGCGCGCTGAACATTGCCCTGGTCTACAACGATGGGTCAGAACCGTGGCCCATTCCGCCGGGATGGCGTGCAGAGGTGCTCATGTGGGATCCCTTCTTGTTGGCCGTTCCCCAATCCCATGCGCTTGCACATAGGTCGAAGGTGCACCTTCGTGACTTTGCCGATGACGGTTGGATCTTGTCGCAGCAGTCTGATGTATTGACCGATCGAAGCCTGCTGGTTGCGGCCGCGGCTGAAGGCTTCACGCCGCGGCCGGTCTTGCGCAGCGATGACTTTCACGTGGCGCTGGGATTTGTGTCCACCGGTCTAGCCATCGCGTTGGTGCCTCGGCTGGCGGCGGAGCCTCGCGAGGGTGTCCGGTATTGCGAGGTTTCTGACACCTCTCTTGGGCGAACGATCGGGGTGGTCTACCCCGAGAAGCCATCAAAGGTTGTTCAACTTTTGGTGCAACGACTGCGTCGAGAAGCAACCTCGGCGAGATGGTCGACATAGACGATGGCATCTGACATCTGGTCGGCCGGCTCGCCCATTCTTGAGACCATTCATCCCAGTTGGCATGGCGTGTTCGATTCAGTTCACCCGCAGATGCAGGGGGTCGAAAAGTATCTTCGACACGAGGAGTCTGCTGGCCGGCCGTGGCTTCCTGCGCCCGGTGACATATTTCGGGCCTGTGAGTTACCGATGGCCGACGTGAAGGTACTGGTGTTGGGTCAGGACCCATACCCCACCCCGGGGCTGGCGATGGGGTTGGCTTTTTCCGTTGCATCACACAATATGTCGCTGCCAGCGAGCCTGCGAAATGTCTACCGTGAACTGGAAAGTGACCTGGGGTGCCCGGCCCCAGCCTCGGGTGACCTAAGCCCCTGGGCGAACCAAGGGGTGTTGCTGCTTAATCGGGTGCTCACCGTTCGTGCTAGGACTCCGAAGAGTCATCGAGACCAGGGGTGGGAAGCCATTACGGATGCTGTGATTTCCGGGCTAATGGCACGCAGTGATCCGCCAGCGGTGGCGATCTTGTGGGGACGTGAAGCCCAAACTGTGGTGCCACTGCTATCCGGTGCAACCATTATTGCCAGTGCCCACCCGAGTCCGTTGTCTGCTCATCGGGGATTCTTTGGCTCGCGTCCATTTAGCCGAGCCAATCTGGCGCTTGAGTCGGTCGGCCATACTCCGATCGACTGGTGTCTAGGCGTTAACGGCGAGATCGGGAGTTGACTGCAAGACCTCAGCGACGGCGAGCACAAAGCTATCAACGTGCTGATCGGTGACAGCGATGCTCAACGCGATGAATCCACGCGGAGCTATGTACCAACCACGTTCGAGTAGACGCAAGAACATCAATTCGCGTCGACGGCCATCAGCCTGATCAAGATCATCAGGGGACAACACCGGCCCCGCGACCGGATGTAGGCCGATCATGGAGCCGACTCCTGTTGCGCACCAACCATATTTAGCAATAACCTCGTTCAGCGCATCTCGCAGGCGATCACCTCGACAGTTGAGGTCAATGAGCGTTGCTGCATCGAGAACCTCGCAGAGTCCGGCTAGGCCCGCCGACATAGATAGTGCATTGTTGTTGAACGTGCCGGCATGGGGGAGTGCACCGACAGAGGCAGGGTCGAACCTGGCCATGAGATCAGCGCGGCCACCGAAGGCGCCGAAACTTGCACCGCCGCCAAGGTATTTACCCAGTGTTATGAGATCGGGAGTAATGCCCATCATCGCGCAGGCACCGGAGGGCGACAGGCGGGATGTCATGACCTCATCGGCGATGAATAGCGCACCGGCTTCGTGAGCGGCCGCATAGACATCGTGTAGATAGGAGGCGATTGGTGCGATGCATCCGGCTGACCCCATGACCGGCTCAATGATGACCGCGGCAAGATCGGCGGCATGGTCAGTAATTTGTCGAACCGAGCCCGCAATATCGTTGTAGGGCAACAACACGGTTTCGTACGGCGCATTAATGACCGAGCCGCCTCCCCCGTAGTACAACAGGCCACCGTGATACCCACCGGTGACCACAGCGATGGCGTGACGACCGGTGGCCACGCGCGCGAGCGACACCGCCATCAAGTTTGCCTCGGTGCCCGAGTTGGTAAACCGAACGAGCTCAATCGCCGGAAAACGCTGCACAATCTGCTCGGCCAGACTGATTTCGGTGACCGTGTGCGCGCCAAGGCTCAAGCCTGTTTCGATGGCGCCGTGCAAGGCGTCGATGATGGCCCGATTGCTATGGCCGTAGAGCCCGGCGGTGTATTCGCCCAGTAGATCGACATAGGTGTGACCGTCGGCGTCAACGATCTCGGCGCCCGCAGCGGAGGTCACCCGGAGCGGAAAAGGAGGGTGATACAACACGGTGCGGGTGTTGCCCCCGGGCATGACCTTCGCGGCCCGCTCGTGGAGGTGCGCGCTGATCGGACGTTGCGCGGTGTAACTGGCCTGGGCTTCAGTCAGGGCCTGGCTCAGGGTCTCAGTCGAGGCCTCGGCGAGTGTTGGGGACGTGATCACATCCACATAGTAGACGCGCGTACGCTGTGAACGCTATGAGTCATAACATGCTGCCGCCGGCCCCTGTCGTGCTCAATGGCGCACCTGTTGCGTTGGTCGGTCCGGTGCGTATCTATGTCTGTGGAGTGACACCGTATGGAGTGACCCACCTCGGGCACGCGGCGACCTTTGTGTGGGTCGATGCCCTGGCTCGAATCCTGCGACATGCCCACCTTGAGGTGGAGGTCACCCGCAACGTCACCGATGTCGACGACGTGTTGACCAAAGCCGCGCAAACCGCGAACACGCCCTACGACGAGTACGCCGCTATGCAGCAGTACCGCTTCGATCACGATATGGCCGCCCTCGGCGTGCGGCGTCCCGATCACGAACCGCGCGCCCACCGCCATATCGGCGAGGTCGTTCGACTGGCGCAGGGACTTATCGATTCCGGTCACGCATACGAGGCGAACGGATCGGTGTACTTCATCGGCCGCGGTTGCCTGGAGCACAGTGGAGTAACGCAGGAGCAGGGCCTGCAACTATGCGAGGAGTTCGGTGAGGATCTGGATGATCCCCATAAGCGTGACCGACTAGATACACCTGTGTGGCGGGCTTCCTCGGGTGCTGATCCTGCGTGGCCGAGCCCGTGGGGCATGGGTCGCCCAGGGTGGCACGCGGAATGCGCAGCGATGGTGCTGCACAGTTTCGGCTCGAGTGTGGATATTCATGCCGGTGGCAAGGATTTGGCGTTTCCGCACCATGCATTCGAATCAGCCCAAGCCGAGGCCTTTACCGGGGTCACCCCGTTTGCCCGATCGTGGATGCACGTGGGAACCGTCGGGATAGACGGCGCGAAGATGGCGAAATCCACGGGCAACCTGGTGCTCACCGACGACCTACTGACCGAGCACCGGCCGGCTGCGATTCGGTTGTATCTGCTTGATCGCCGTTGGTCGCAAGACTGGGAGTACGAGCCCCGGGCCCTGGTCGCGGCCGAAGGCCGACTGGATGCGCTGTACGCGGCTGCAGGACGACGTGGCAACGACGCTGCACAGGTGCATGTGATGCAGAGCCTGCTTAACGACCTTGATGTTCCTCGAGCACTGGATATCGCTTTGGAAGAAGGAGGGCGCGCCGCGCGAGACCTGACACACGTGTTGGGACTTGGCTGATGGGACGCCGAATGGGCGATGATCGACGAGAGGAAATCATCGGTGAGGCTGCGCACTTGTTCGCGCGCAACGGTTTTCATGGCACATCAATGGATGATCTAGGCACCGCGGTGGGCATGAGTGGCCCGGGTTTGTACCGCCACTTTTCCGGCAAGGAAGCAATCTTGTCGGCGATGTTGATCGACATCAGTGAGCGCCTACTCTCCGGGGGTCGGCAGCGGGTAAGCGCTCATGATGACCCCCAGGAACGATTGGCGGCCCTGGTGGCCTTCCACGTGGAGTTCGCCCTCGACAACCCCGAACTCATCGATGTGCAGGCGCGCGACCTTGATGCGATGACCCCTGACGATCAGCGCACGGTACGGCGGCTGCAGTCGCAGTACGTGGCGCTTTGGGTGGCGACGATCGAGCAGATTTGGCCTGAGGTATCAGCCGAAATGGGGCGAGCCGCCGCCCATGCAGCATTCGGCCTGATCAATTCAACCCCCTACAGCGCTCGGTTGACACGACCAGACATGGCGCGGTTGCTGCAGCGAATGGCCACCGCCAGCGTGACCGCGGTCGCCGAGGCAAGTAGTTAACGATCGTTTACTGATTCTGCTAGACTCTGCGACTGTCCCTACCAGGTGCATCGGGAGATAAAGAATGCCGATCCTGCAATCTTCGATGTCGAGTGACGAGCAAGTCGCCTCAGCGCGCAGGTCATCGCACGAGGAACTCATCGCTGATCTGAATGATCGAATGAGCGCTGCGGCTCTGGGCGGTTCGCCCGCTTCGCGGCAGCGTCACATCGAGCGCGGAAAACTGCTGCCTCGCGATCGCGTCAACACCCTGGTTGACCCCGGCACTGCCTTCTTGGAATTCTCGCCGTTGGCAGCTGATGGCGTCTATGAAGACCAGGTGCCGGGCGCCGGAATCATCACCGGTATTGCTCAGATCAACGAACGCCTGTGCGTGATCATCGCGAACGACGCCACCGTGAAGGGGGGCACCTACTTTCCCTTGACGGTAAAGAAACATCTCCGTGCCCAAGAGATCGCTCGGGAAAACTCTTTGCCGTGCGTTTACCTGGTTGATTCTGGTGGAGCGTTTCTCCCGCGCCAGGATGAGGTTTTCCCTGATCGCGAACACTTCGGGCGCATTTTCTTCAACCAGGCCACTATGTCCGCTGAGGGAATCCCGCAAATCGCCGCGGTGATGGGCTCGTGCACGGCCGGTGGCGCGTACGTGCCGGCGATGAGCGATGAGGCGGTGATCGTGCGAGATCAGGGCACGATCTTCCTGGGCGGTCCACCTCTGGTCAAGGCAGCCACCGGAGAGATCGTCACCCCCGAAGAGTTAGGTGGCGGTGACGTGCACAGTCGAGTCAGTGGAGTGACCGATCACCTAGCCGATGACGACGCGCATGCACTTCGGATCGTGCGCGACATCATCGCCACCCTGCCCGCGCCCGCATCCGCGCCCTGGCAGGTGCTCACTCCTCGGCCACCGCTCCACGATGTCCAAGAATTGCTCGAGGTGGTTCCCGCCGACACGCGCACGCCGTATGACGTTCGAGACGTCATCGCACGCATTGTTGACGGTAGTGAGTTTCACGAATTCAAGGAGAACTACGGCGCCACCCTCGTGACCGGCTTTGCACATATCGATGGTCACCCGGTGGGCATCATCGCTAATAACGGAATCTTGTTCAGTGAGTCGGCACTCAAGGGAGCACACTTCATTCAGTTATGCGATCAGCGCAAAATTCCCCTCGTGTTCCTGCAAAACATCTCCGGCTTCATGGTCGGTCGCGATTACGAGGCGGGCGGCATCGCCAAGAACGGCGCCAAAATGGTCACCGCCGTGGCCTGTGCCCGCGTGCCCAAACTGACCGTGGT
Source organism: Actinomycetota bacterium (assembly GCA_017857875.1). GTDB lineage: Bacteria > Actinomycetota > Actinomycetes > S36-B12 > S36-B12 > M55B157. The sequence continues at coordinate 27,079 of JAFMCH010000015.1, forward strand.
CATCGGCGGATCATTCGGCGCCGGTAATTATTCGATGTGCGGGCGCGCGTATTCTCCGCGTTTTCTGTGGATGTGGCCCAATGCGCGCATTTCGGTGATGGGCGGTGACCAAGCAGCTGCGGTGTTGTCGACCGTGCGGCGTGATCAGCGGGAAGCGGCTGGTGATAAGTGGAGTGCGGCGGAAGAAGAAGCGTTCAAGGCGCCAATTCGTGCACAGTATGAGGAGCACGGAAACCCCTACTACGCAACGGCTCGACTATGGGACGACGGAATTATCGACCCTCGAGACACGCGCCGCGTGCTCGGATTAGGTCTTGCTGCTGCTGCCCAGGCACCACTATCGCCGGTTTCCTACGGCATCTTCCGGATGTGATGACGATGACTCAACTGCGCAACATCCGGTCAGTGCTGGTGGCGAATCGCGGGGAGATCGCCGTTCGCGTCATGCGCACCTTGGCCCGCCTGGACGTACGCAGCGTTGCCGTCTACAGCGATGCTGATGCCGAGGCCCTGCACGTGGCCATCGCCGATAGCGCGGTCTATCTGGGCCCGACCGCCGCGCAAGACAGCTATCTCAACGTTGACCGCGTCATATCCGCTGCATTAGCAAGTGGGGCCGATGCTATTCATCCCGGTTACGGTTTCCTGTCGGAAAATACTCGGCTTGCGCAAGCGTGTGTCGATAACGGCATCGTCTTTATTGGGCCACCCGCGGCTGTCATTGAGCAGATGGGCGACAAGATCCAAGCAAAGGTGACGGCCATTGAGGCGGGAGTGCCGGTCGTCCCGGGTAGACATGACCCGGCGATGTCGGACGCTCAGGTGACCGAGGCGGTGCTGGCGATCGGTTTTCCATCGCTGCTCAAGCCCTCTGCCGGCGGGGGTGGCAAAGGCATGCGGATTATTCGCACATCTGATGAGATCGCCGGTGCGATCGAGTCTGCTCGCCGAGAGTCCCTCGGGGCTTTTGGTGATGACACACTCTTGGTTGAGCGGTTCGTCGACCAACCCCGACATATCGAGGTGCAGGTGTTGGCCGATACGCACGGCAATGTGGTGCACCTGGGAGAGCGTGAGTGCAGTCTGCAGCGACGGCACCAGAAGGTCATCGAGGAATCCCCGTCGCCGCTGCTGGATGATCATGCGCGACAAGCGATCTGCGCTGCCGCGGTGCGACTAGCACAATCGGTGAATTACGTGGGTGCGGGCACGGTCGAGTTCGTGGTGCCGGCATCTGCCCCCATGGATTTCGCCTTTTTGGAGATGAACACGCGTCTGCAGGTGGAGCACCCGGTCACCGAGGCAGTCACCGGCATTGATCTGGTGGCTGAGCAGATTCGTATTGCCGATGGTCAACCACTTGGCTACGACCAAGGTGACATCCACTTCTGCGGGGTGGCCATCGAGGCACGTATCTACGCCGAGGACCCGCTGCGTGAATCATTGCCCACCGGTGGGCTCATTGAGGTGTGGGAGGAACCCGAGGGTATTCGGGTGGACTCCGGGGTGCGCGCAGGTGACATCGTGACCTCGCATTACGACCCGATGCTGGCCAAGGTGATCTCCGCGGGGGCCGATCGGACGATTGCCATGCGCACTCTCGCGTCAGCACTGTCGTCGATGGTGATCTTTGGTGTCGTGACGAACGTTGATTATCTCCGGCAGATTCTGGCCGATGAACGAGTGCAGGCTGGTGATCTGGACACCAATTTGTTGTCCTTGATCACGGCTGAAAGTTTATGGGAAGCAACGGGTCCGCCACCGATGGCCGCCGCCGCCATCGTTAATGTCGTGCGCTCAAGTCTGCCGATGGATTCCGATGTGTGGTCTCGTCGAGATGGTTGGCGAATCGGCGCCGAAGAACCACTGCGGATTGACTGGACTGAGTCAGGCAGCACGTGGCCGCTAGCCGCCCTTGCCGACGATCCGGGTGAAGCGATTGATGATGATGCAACGATCTGGCTCGATGGTGACGCGATGTGGTTTCACTCCCCGGGTCAGGGCATCCACCGAGGACACGTCAGTTGGCCGATTGATCGCCGGCTGCGCCAACCCGCACATACTGCTGGTCAGACTGGGATCTGGACAGCGCGCAGCCCGATGCCGGGCATGATCGTGAACATGGGTGTGTCGGTAGGTGATCGAGTCGAGGCCGGGCACACGTTGGTCTCGGTGGAGGCGATGAAGATGGAACACGCGGTGCGGGCGCCCGGTTCGGGTGTCGTGCAGGCCATTGATGTTGCGGTTGGCCAACAGGTCACCTTGGATCAGCAGTTGGTTGAGATCGCGTTAGGTGACGATGACGAGGGCGGCAGCCACGATGACCAGTGACGACAATACGACTGGTAGCAACGTGCCAGAGATGTTTCGTTCGCTGCCCAATCGCATCCGAATCTGGGAGGTCGGACCTCGCGATGGGCTGCAAAACGAAGCGACTGCAGTGTCGACAGAGATCAAGTTGGAGTTCATAGACCGACTCGCCGACGCTGGCCTGAGCGTGATTGAGGCGACCAGTTTTGTGCATCCGACATGGGTACCTCAGTTGGCAGACGCTGATGCACTATTCGCCGCGCTGAATCAGCGTGCTGGAGTGGTCTACCCGGTACTGGTTCCCAATGAGCGCGGTCTGCAGAGGGCACTTGTGGTGGGTGCCTCTGACGTTGCGGTATTTGCCAGCGCGACGGAGACCTTCGCCCGTAAGAACCTCAATCGCACCTACGACGAGCAGTGGGCGATGTTTGAACCCGTGGTGGCACAGGCGCGCGCCGAGGGTTTGACGGTGCGGGGTTACCTGTCTATGTGTTTCGGTGATCCGTGGGAAGGATCGGTTGCGCCAGCACGCGTTGTCGATGCCGTGCAACATCTACGTGATCTTGGCTGCGGCGAGATCAGCCTGGGCGACACGATTGGTGTCGGTACTCCCGTTCAAGTGGCCGCCGTCATCACTGAGATTGCTGAGGCAGGAGTTCCGATTGAGTCTCTGGCCATTCATTGCCATGACACCTACGGTCAAGCACTCGCAAATACCGTGGCAGCTATTTGCGCTGGAGTGACGACGGTGGACGCATCAGCCGGCGGTCTTGGCGGTTGCCCCTATGCGCACTCAGCTACCGGGAATCTGGCAACGGAGGATCTGGTCTACGCGTTGCGGGGCATGGGAATCGACACCGGGGTTGATCTGGATCAGTTGGTGGCCACAAGCACGTGGATGGCGACCCACCTCGGGCGCCCGAGTCCATCGCGTGTCGTGCGAGCATTAGCCACAAGTGAGACGCCGTAGCTAGCCAGGGAGTGCACATGAGCCATCAGCTTTCGTCCGAACTCTCGCAACTTAAGGCGACGGTCGCGGAATTTTCCCGCGACGTCATCAGTCCTGTGATCGGTGATCTCTACATCAAGCATGAGTTCCCCTACGACATTGTTCGGCAGATGGGGGAGCTCGGGCTTTTTGGTCTTCCGTTTTCAGAAGACGTCGGCGGAATGGGTGGTGACTACTTCGCGCTATGCATTGCGCTGGAGGAGATTGCCCGCGTTGACTCCTCGGTCGCGATCACACTCGAAGCGGCTGTCTCGCTCGGTGCCATGCCGATTTATCGTTTCGGGACATCCGAGCAAAAACAGCGCTGGCTGCCTTCATTGGCCAGCGGACAGATGCTGGGTGCGTTCGGGCTTACTGAGCCTGGTGCGGGATCTGACGCTGGAGGTATGCAGACCACGGCTCGATTAGACGGGGATGAATGGGTCATCAATGGGGCGAAGGCGTTCATCACCAACTCCGGCACCAGCATCACCGGATTGGTCACCGTAGCGGCCATCACCGGCACCAAGCCCGATGGACGTCCGGAGATCTCCACGATTATCGTGCCCGCAGATACGCCAGGATTCTCAGTCGATCCCGCGTATTCCAAGGTCGGCTGGAACAGCTCGGATACTCACGGATTGTCGTTCACTGATTGCCGCGTGCCTCGTGCGAATCTCCTCGGTGAGCGCGGGCGGGGTTATGCGCAGTTCTTGCAGATCCTTGACGAGGGCCGCATCGCGATCGCCGCGCTGGCAACCGGGTTAGCCCAAGGATGTCTGGATGAGTCCATCCGCTACGCCCATGAGCGCCAAGCCTTTGGTCACCCGATCGGTCACTATCAGGCCGTGTCGTTCCTGATCGCTGATATGGACGTGCGAGCGCACACCGCAAGACTCGCCTACTACGACGCGGGTTCACGGATGCTCTCGGGCGAGCCATTCAAACGTGAAGCCGCTATCGCAAAGATTCATTCCTCCGATGCGGCCATGGAAAACTCTCGCTGGGCTACACAGGTCTTCGGCGGCTACGGGTACATGAATGAATACCCGGTGGGCCGTTTCTATCGAGATGCCAAGGTGCTGGAAATTGGTGAAGGTACAAACGAGGTGCAGCGAATGCTGATCGCCCGCGAACTTGGCCTCCCGCACTAACACGTTGATGGGCCTGCTCAACGGCGCCGAGAGGGCGAATGCGCACACGTTGCTAGAGCATCAGCGCTCCGCGTGGCGTCGACAGGTTGATTACGTGGCGCGGTCATCAAAGTTCTACAGCAGCCTATGGTCGGGTGTGACACCGCCGGAAGACCTTGACCACATCGGGCGCCTGCCCTTGGTCGATAAGGAAGACCTGCGTGCTGCACAGCGAGAAGTCCCACCATTTGGGTCTTATCTTGCGGCATCGTCATCAATGGTGACGCGCGTTCATCGCACCGGCGGAACCACGGGCGAGGCAATGAACCTTGCGCTATCGGCATCTGACGCCCGCACGACCGCAACGGTGGGGGCCAGATCGCAATCTGGATCAGGATTAGGGCCTGATGACGTTGTCATTCACTGTCTCAACTACCAGTTATGGATGGGCGGCTTCACTGATCACACCACGTTAGAGGCAACCGGAGCGACGGTCGTGCCTTTCGGTGTGGGCAATCCGAGGCTGCTCATCCGCACCATCCAGGAACTGGGTGTGACCGCTATTTCGTGTACACCCAGTTATCCGGCAGTTTTGGCACAAGTGCTCGCTGAGGATGGCATTGATCCGCGCTCGTTGGGGTTGCGATTAGGACTTTTTGGCGGTGAGGCGGCGCTGGATGTTCCGGGATTTCGGGAGCGACTGGAAGAAACCTGGGGAATTGCTGCTCGAAACTCTAACTACGGCGTTACCGATGTTATGTGCAACTTTGCCGGTCAATGCACCGAGCAGAACGACCTGCATTTCATGGGCCTTGATGTGCTGTACCCGGAGATCATCGAACCCGAGAGCGGTCAATCCCTGATGTGGGAACCCGGCACGCGTGGCGAATTGGTCTTGACGCACTTGGAGCGTGACTGCCAGCCACTCGTGCGGTTTCAAACTGGTGACATCGTGGAATTGACGGCAATAGACACCTGTGTCTGTGGTCGCACGGCACCACGCTTTCGCGTGATCGGTCGCGCAGATGACATGGTGGTTGTGCGAGGCGTCAATGTCTTTCCCACATCGGTGGCCGCACTGATCAACGGTGATGCGGAGCTCACCGGTGAATATCGGATCACCCTGGCCGGACCAGGGCCCTATGACCGTTTATCGATCGAAGTTGAGGCCGTGCACACGCCATCGAATCCCGAGCAGGCACGCGCACACTACGATCAGTTGGCTGAGCGCATCGCAGTGACTGCCCGACGGGATCTTCGCGTGACCGCACAGGTGACCGTTGTGGCCAATGCTTCCCTGCCTCGCACGGAGGGAAAAACCAGAAGGGTGGTGCGGTCGTAGTGGACCCGTTAGTAATTACCGAGCAACACGATCACGTCGTCGTTGTAAGACTCAACCGACCCAAGAAATTAAACGCCATCACGCCGGCGCTCGTCGAGCAGTTGTGTCAGGCGCTTGAGCGCGCTCACGCAGATGACTCGTTGGGTGCGATAGTGCTCGCCGGTGCGGGGAGTTCCTTCTGCGCCGGCGATGATCTGCATGACTCGACCGCGCACACCGCAGCGCCATCAGCACAGCAAGACTTCGTTGAACGACTTCAGGATGTGACCAGGCTGCTGATGTTCGGGCGATTACCGGTGGTGGCTGCCGTTCGCGGATGGGCCGTCGGCGGCGGGCTCGAATGGGTCTTCAACGCTGACTTCGTGGTGGCTGGCGAAACCGCACGTGGATTTTTTCCCGAGATGTCTCTAGGTCTATTCCCCACCGGGGCCATTACCTCGATTCTGCCGCGTACAGTAGGTGCTGCCAGGGCGCGCCAACTTCTGATGCTGGGCGAACGCATAGATGCAACGCAACTTCTTGACTGGGGAGTCGCGTGCAGCGTTGTAGCAGACGACGAGGTGGAACAGCATGCGATGGTTCTCGCCACAACGCTGGCAGGGTTACCGACGCGAAGCATTCGAGCGCTTCGGTCCGCACTGCAAGACTTGACTCGCGACGACATCGATCAAGCGCTGATGCGGGAGACTTCCGCCACGATCGAGGCCTTCGTCGACCCGGAGACTCCGGCAAGGCTGGCCCGCTTGGCTCCCTGATAGAACCGTGATGAAGGATGCAGTTGCGCGTTTGGTGATAACGTCCGAGCGGTGTGCACAAATTTTAAAATGAAGCCCGCCACCGATGGTTCGGTGGTTGTTGGCCGCAGCATGGAGTTCCCCATGGGAATACCGACCGCGCTCGGCGTTCTGCCCATGGGCTACGCGGGCAAGGGTGCCACTCCGGCGGGCAAGACTTCCGCCCTCGACTGGGTGGCAACCCAAGGCATCGTGGGCATGGCTGCGTTCGGGAACCCGCAGTGGCTCACCGATGGCATGAACACGGCAGGTGTCTCGATGCATGCGTTGTACATGCCGAACGGATTCTGTGCTTACGCCACATACAAGGGCGATGGCACGGACCTATGCGAAATCGACGTGATCGCCTTCCTACTCGGTACGTGTGCGTCGGTCGACGAGGTCCGGGTGGCTGCCGCTTCCATGAATGTGTGGGGAATGGATCCAGGTCTTGGATTCGCGCCCCCGCTTCACTTCTTAGTCCACGATGCCACGGCCTCGATAGCGATCGAATTCCATGACGAGGGCATCAGGATCGTCGAAAATCCCACCGGAGTGGGCGCGAACTCTCCTTACCTCGACTGGCATCTGACGAACCTCAATAACTATGTGGGAGTTCAGTCCACTGCCCGAAAGCCCATCGAGGTACTCGGTGAGAAACTGGCGCCTTTCGGCCAGGGCAATGGCCTGCTCGGCCTCCCCGGCGACTACACCAGCCCGTCGAGGTTTGTCCGCGCTGCCGCCATGGTTGCCCTGTCCACTGTTCCTGTGGACAGTTTAGCTTCGGAAATACAGACGTTGCATGTGCTGAACGCCTTTGACATTCCCAACGGAATCATCCAAGAGGAGTCTGGTGGAAAACTCGTTGACGAGGTAACGGTCTGGGCGACAATCTCGAATCTGAGCAAGTTGCGATACTCCTACCGCACCAACGGTGACCCCGGTGTGTATTCCATTGAGCTGGCCGATGTTGACTTCGCAAAGCCCGCTCGCACAGTGCCGATGTCGTGGAATGGTGCATTCACGCCCGTAAAGATCTGATGTTAGTAGCCTTGATCGGTCCGGCAGTCAGGCGTTAGCTACACGAAGGGACGAAACTAGTCGTCTAGCCCGCGAGCGATGAGGGCATCGCCAAGTTCATGGGCATGGCCCACCGTCTTGATGACGACCGGCGTAACAAGTGCGCGCATGCTGCGTTCAGCTCCGCGCGCGCGACGGGCATCGCGCACCTGGTTGACAATGTCGGCAATAACGGGAACAACTCGAATAGTCAGCGCCAAGACCAGAGCGATGCGTTCGGCTGGCAGTCCCCATCGCTGCCCGGGCCGCATCATGCGTTCGAGCGTGGCCATCATGGCGGAGACGGGCGTGGTCAGGGTAATCAGCGCTGCGGCAGCGACGGCCAAGAGCAACGTTGATGTAATGAGCGTGGCGCTTTCAATACCGAGGAGCCACCACTGAAAGGCGAAGAGAATCGGAAGTATCCAACGCAGCGGTTTCAGCTGCGTCATGGCCAGTCGCAGTGGAATGCGAGCGAGCACGTAGGCAACAAGCAGCACTACGGCAGCAATGCCCATGGTGGTGATTGATCGGAAAATGAGCAGTGCCGACGTGAATGTCAGCAGCAGTAATAGTTTTGCGCCGGTTGGAGTCCGATGAAGTATCGAATGTCCTGGACTGTAGATCCCGATCATCGATCGACCGTTGCCTTATATGTTGCGACGGCTTCATGCCCGGAAGAATCGGCGATTATCTCGCCGTGCTCCATCACCAAAACTCGAGGCCACTGTGACACCAGATCGAGATCATGGGTCGCCATGATGATCTGTTGCGGCAACGCATCAATGATGTCGATCAACACGCGAGTGTTGCGTCGATCCAGCAGCGTCGTGGGCTCGTCGCACAACAAGATGTCAGGTTCAGTGACCATGATCGCGGCCATGGCCAGTAGCTGTTTTTGCCCGCTGGACAGCAGATGAGCCGGATGTTCTTGATAGTCCGACAAGCCGACTAAAGCCAGTGCTTGCGAGATCCGCTCATGTCGTTCAAGGGCGGATATCTTGTTGCGTCGCAACGAAAACTCGATATCTTCGCCGACCGTGGGCATCACGATCTGTGCGTCTGGATTTGAAAATAGGAATGACACTCGTGACCGCACATCGCGTCCGTGGTCCGTCGGGTCTAAACCACCCACCGTTACGGTACCGGTGGTGGGCGTCGTGAGTCCGTTGATCAGGCGTAGGAGAGAGGATTTACCCGAGCCGTTTGCGCCGATGATGCCGACGCGTGGCTCGTTGAGTTCGCAGGTGATTTCGGTGAGCACGTTTCGGTCTTCATAGGTCAGCCCGACGTTGTTGAAGCAGATCACGGTTGCACTCTTTCCACCAGCACGGCGATGCCTTGACCACCCGCGATCGCGCACGCTGCCAAGCCCAACCTGCCTTGATCATGTGTCACGAGCGCACTGAACAGACGAACCATGAGCACTGCCCCCGAAGCACCCCATGGATGCCCGAGAGCTAGTGCGCCGCCATCGGCGCACACGCGGGGATCACTATCGGAGAGAGCCAGATCGTCGAATATCGCACACATTTGTCCGGCGAACGCCTCCGTGATCTCGATTCGGTCGATGGAGTCGAGGGTGAGGGATGACTCGGTGAGCAAGCGGGTGATGGCCGAAACGGGACCAAGTGCTGGCTCAGCCGGGTTGATGCCGACGCGGGCAATGCCTCGGATCAACAGGCCAGATAGTTGATGTTGTTGGGCGAT